>CAINEG010000043.1 GCA_903847655.1 uncultured Bacteroidota bacterium | reverse complement strand
GGGGCGGGGTTACAACTAAAATCAACTGAACATAAAAAAAACTAGTTTAATCTGGTTTTTTGCCGTCTAAAAAGGTATTGATGGTAGAGATTTGTGTTTGATTGTTCTCGTCTTTTTCTACGGTGTACTTACTGTAATAGTTTTCTACAGAAGCCATGGTATTGCCAAACAAATCTAAATTTCTTCTAACATAGGCAGGCACTGCATCAAACTCGGTATTAGGATCAGGGCCATTGTTAATATTGAAAGATAAGTTTCTTAACTTTTGAATACGCTCAGCTACTTTTCTTCTTTGCTCCTCGGCATTGTCCAATGGCATTTCTAAAGAAGATGGATGCACGGGTCTTGCAGGTTGAGCATTGCTCTCCTCTCTCATCACCAATTGCATGGTAGGCTCTTCTTGAAGGCTAAAAGAACTTTGGTATTCCACTACTGGTGCTGCAGGTTCTTCCATTTCTTGTTCTTCCACCATTTCTACTACTGGCGATATTTCTTCCATCACTATTGCTGCTGGTGCTTCTACTTCTGTTGGAGTGATATTAGCAAAACTTAATTCCATTTCCTCTTCTTCCACCATTTCTTCTTCCTCCAATTCTACCTCAAACTCCTCCATGGGCGCTTCTTCAAATATAACTTCCTCTTCTAGCGCTTCTTCTACTTCTTCTTCAGTAGCGTAGATATTGGTAGGCTTATTTAAAATAAAATCATTGGTAGGTGCCGATTCCTCAGCAGCTAATTCAAATAAAACTACTTCTGGAGATAATTCTGCTACTTCAACAATGGCTTCCTCTTCCATCAGTTCTTCCATTTCTTCTTCGATTGTTTCTTCTACCAATGCTACTAATGGAACTTCATGAATAATCATTTCTTCCATCATGCTATTGGCGGCAATACTTATTTCAGCATCTATTTCTGCTTCGTATTCTTTTTCACTTATTTCATCCAAGTCATAGTTTTCTTCTGCTTCCATAGATTCTTCTGCCATATGCATTTCAGGAGCATCACCTAAGGTAAAATAACTGTCACTCATTTCTTGGGCTTCTATTTTCTCTACTACCTCTTCGGTAGCTGCAGTTATTTGATTGCTTGCATCATTCAGTATTTCCTCTGAAACCAATGTCATCACAATTTTTTCCTCAATAGGAGCCTCCACTTTTTTTGGTGTTTCTTTCATGAAAGGGTCTTTGCCTTCAAATCCAGTGGCAATCAAAGTAATACCTAATTTTTGACCTAATGTTGGGTCGTAACCCATACCCATAATTACATCTGAATGTTCACCAGTGCGTTCACGCAAATAATTATTGATGGTTTCTAATTCATCCATGGTACATTCATAATCCCCTTCGGCACTATTGATATTTAATAAAATCCATTTAGCGCCTCTAATGTCATTGTCATTTAATAAAGGAGAAGTCAATGCTTCTTCAATGGCTCTTTCCGCTCTGTTTTCTCCTTCTACTTCTGCTTTACCTAAGATAGCGACACCGCCATTTTTCATTACGGTACATACATCCGCAAAATCTACTATGATATGTCCACGACTATTAATTACATCGGTGATACATTTTGCCGCAGTAGCCAAAACGTTGTCAGCCTTGGTAAAGGCTTCCTTCATTTTTAAATTGCCATATTGAACACGCAACTTATCGTTTGAAATAACTAATAAAGTATCTACCAATGGTTTTAATTGCTTAATCCCCTCTTCTGCTTGCGCTTGTCTGCGTGGCCCTTCAAATCCAAAGGGCGTAGTCACGATACCTACGGTCAATATGCCTAAATCTTTACAAATTTTTGCAATGATGGGTGCACCACCTGTTCCTGTTCCACCACCCATTCCCACGGTGATAAATGCCATGCGGGTATTAACTTCTAAAATTTTTCTGATCTCGTCTAAAGATTCTTCTGTAGCTAATTTTCCCACAGAAGGATCGGCACCAGCCCCTAAACCTTGTGTCAAATGGGGTCCTAATTGAATCTTATTGGGCACCGTACTTTGTTCAATGGCTTTAGAATCTGTATTACATATAATAAAATCAACGCCTTCGATGTCTTGATTGAACATAAAGTTTACAGCATTGCTGCCACCACCGCCTACGCCTAGGACCTTGATGATGGATGATTTTTGCTTTGGCAAGTCAAATTGAATCATTTTTTTGTTTTTAGATGGGTTAGTTAGATGGTTAGTTCTTAGTTAGTTATGTCGAAATTACTGCTTATCTAGTGGATGCTTTTTGTTTTTTATAACCAGCATGTGGGTAAATATTAAGGCAATAATTTGTCTTCTTCCTCACTGAAAATTTCAATCAAATTATTCTTGAAACGATCCCAGAATTTACTCTTTCTTTTTTCGATTTGTTCTGGTGTTAAAGTAGTGACTACTGGTGCTTTTACTTCCACTTTTTCGCTGCTCAAGCCATTGCCCGTGCCAGCAACAGTTAATGATTTAGGCACTTCTACCTTCTTGAAAGTTTCTGCAAACACTTTATAATTTTGCTCGTAATCGTTGTAACCTTTTAAGATTAAACCAATACAAGTGGAATACATTGGCTTTTTCAACTCATCTATATGATTTGGCGCTAAATGTTCATTAGGCAACCCAATTCTTGCATTTAAACCAGTAATGTATTCTGTTAATTGAATCAAGTGCTTCAATTGAGAGCCACCCCCTGTTAAAATAATACCCCCATTTAACATGCGGCTATCCATACCCACTTGCTTTAAATGATAAGTAACAAAATCCAATATCTCACTCATTCTAGCTTGTATAATTCCAGCTAAACTTTTTACACTTATTTCTTTGGCAGGCATGCCTTTTAAACCTGGAATAGTGACATAAGCATTGGCTTTTGCTTCATCCGCTAAAGCGCTACCAAATTGTACTTTCATAGCTTCGGCCTGACTTTTCAATACCCCCAAGCCCATTCTAATGTCATTGGTAATGTTTTCTCCACCAAAAGGAATCACCGCCGTATGTTTTAATATGCCTTCATAAAATACTGCAAGGTCGGAAGTACCACCACCAATATCTAAAATGGCTACCCCTGCTTCCAAATCAATATCACTCATAACCGCACTGGCAGAAGCCAAAGGTTGTAAAACCAAATCCTTGGTCACCAACCCACTTCTTTCCACAGAACGATTGATATTTCTGATGGCGTTTCTATCTCCTGTAAGAATTAAAAAATTAGCACCCACTTTTACACCATTCACCCCAATTGGATCTTTGATGTTTTGGTTGTTGTCTACATGAAATTCTTGTGGAATGACATCGATGATTTGATCCCCAGCAGGTATAAAAGTTTTTCTTTGGTTGTTGATGAGTTGCTCAATTTCCCAAGCTTGAATTTC
>CAINEG010000042.1 GCA_903847655.1 uncultured Bacteroidota bacterium | reverse complement strand
ATGCTTGTGGTGGTTGCTTTAACTCTATTCCTCCTCAACGTCAAAGCGAAATTCGTTTGCACAAAAAAATCATTGTTTGCGAAAACTGTGGTCGTATTTTAGTAGAAGAAGAATTAGCGAGCGCACCAGCAAAAAAGTAATATTTAGACTAGATACTATAAAAGGTTCCGAACTATCGGGACCTTTTTTTTGCCCCTAAGAACCCGCTTAGGTGAATAGCTAGAAAAATTTGTACATCATTTAGGGGTAGTGTATATTGCAGTAAGCGATGTTAACTAAATTAGAAATTCAAAACTATATACTGATAGATCAATTGAGCATTGATTTGTCCAGCCAACTTTCTGTCATCACAGGAGAAACTGGTGCTGGTAAAAGTATTATCATGGGTGCCCTTGGACTTATCTTAGGCGACCGTGCCGATAGCAGCGTTTGTAGAGATTCAGCCAAAAAATGTTTTATCGAAGGCATTTTTCAATTGAGCAATAAAGAGCAGTACGCTACATTTTTTAAGGAGCATGAAATTGATTTAGCCGATGAACTAATCATCAGAAGAGAAATAACGGCGCAAGGAAAATCCAGGGCATTCATCAACGATAGCCCTGTTACACTTATTGTATTGAAAGAGCTGACCAGTAAATTGGTGGATTTACACCAACAGTTTGATACCCTTACCCTAGGTGATACCGATTTTCAACGTACGGTCCTAGACGCATTGGCTGGTATCCAAAAGGATTTGATAAATTATCAGTCCAGTTTTACAGATTGGAAAGAAAACGAGAAAAAACTACAGCAATTAATTCTTCAAAAAGAAAATTTTGAAAAAACCGAAAGTTACAACCAACATTTACTAGGCGAATTGCTTGAACTGAATTTACAAGAGAATGAATTAGAAAATTTGGAACAGGAATTAAAATTTTTAGAAAATGCTGGTGCCATTAAAACACAGTTGGCAGCAAGCTTGCATCTTTTAGACAGTGCTGAAAACCCTATCGTTCAGCAATTAAAACAATTGGCCAATAGCTTAGAAAGTATTGTAAAATTTCAGCCTGAATTTGCCAATTTATTGGATCGTTTAAAAGCAACACAAATAGAATTAGCAGATATTGCCAATGATTTAAACAGTTGGCAGGATAAAATAGATTTTGACGATCAAAAAACTGCAAGCATTCAAGAACGTCTTTCAATAGGCTATAATTTACAAAAGAAACATAAGGTTCAATCTACCGACGAGCTACTCGCCATTCAAGCACAATTGGAAAAAGATTTAACCGAAGTATTAAATTTAAATGACAGCATTGAACAACTAACCAAGTTGGTCAAAGAAGCCGAAACCAAGTCGGTCACACACGCAAAAGTATTGACCAGCAAAAGAGAAAAAGAAATGAGCCCTTTGACTGGAAATGTGAATAAGTTATTGCATCAAGTGGGTATGCCCAATGCCAAAATAAAAGTAAGCATCGAAGAAGTGCCATATAATTTTTACGGAAAAGATAAAATCGATATTTTATTTGACGCCAACAATACCAATAAATTTGAGCCCATTAAAAAAGTGGCCAGTGGTGGTGAATTAAGCAGATTAATGCTTTGTATCAAATCATTGGTGGCTAAATCGGTGGATTTACCTACCATGATTTTTGATGAAATCGATACGGGTATTTCAGGGGAGCCTGCCAAACAAGTTGGTTTGTTATTGCAAAATTTGGGACAAGCCAGACAGGTTTTATGCATTACCCATCAACCACAAATTGCAGCCAAAGGCAATGCACATTTATATGTATACAAAGAACAAAAAGGCAGCACTACACATACTTATTTGAAAACCTTAAATAAAACGGAGCGTGTACAGCATATTGCCCAAATGATTGGCGGGAATCCTCCTAGCAAATCGGCCATGGACAATGCCAAAGAACTATTGACCTCCTAGCATTATTGGCTTTATTATTGTCTTTTATAAGATATTATAATTATTTTTACAGCAATTAAATCAACCATAACCAATGGCTTACAATTTATTAAAAGGAAAAAGAGGAATTATTACAGGTGCTTTAGACAGCAATTCTATTGCTTGGAAAGTAGCAGAAAAAGCCCATGAAGAAGGGGCTAGTTTTGTATTGACCAACGCCCCTATTGCGATGCGCATGGGAGAAATTAATGCGCTGGCCGAAAAGACCAATTCTAAAATTGTTCCTGCAGATGCAACTAGCGTTGAAGAGTTAACCAATCTATTTACGCAGTCTCAAGAAATTTTAGGCGGTAAGATTGATTTCGTATTACACTCTATTGGCATGAGTGTGAATATTAGAAAGAAAATTGCTTACCCCGAATTGAACTATGATTATTATGCCAAAGGAGTAGATGTGTCTGCAATGAGCTTGCATAAAATGCTAAGTGTGGCCTATAAAATGGATGCTTTAAACGACCATGCAAGTGTGGTGGCTTTAACTTATGCCGCTGCTCAAAGAACCTTCCCTTTTTATACAGATATGGCTGATATTAAAGCTTTGTTGGAATCTATTGCCCGTAGCTTTGGTTACCACTATGGATTAAGAAACAAAGTGCGTGTGAATACCGTATCTCAATCGCCTACTAAAACAACTGCAGGAACTGGCATTAAAGGCTTCGGCGACTTTTTTGATTATGCTGATGCCATTGCCCCTTTAGGAAATGCCACTGCAGAAGATTGCGCTAACTATTGTGTGACCTTATTTTCTGATTTAACGAAGATGGTGACCATGCAAAATTTATTCCATGATGGCGGTTACTCTACCACAGGCGTAAGCGATTTGATTATGCAAAAAGCAGGTATTACAGAAGGATAATTTATCAGGATCCATATTCAAGCAAATAAGAAAATGAACAAAAAAGAAATCAACCCAAAATTAGTAGAAGCGATAGGATACCTTGGTTCACTACTTAGCTGCATCACTTTTGTACCACAGGTTTATTTAACTTGGCAAACAAAAAATGTAGCAAGCCTTAGCCTACTCATGATTCTTATTGTCAACTTTAGTTGTATCGTTTGGCTCACCTATGCCTTTTTAATTAAAAGTAAACCTGTACTGGTGGCCAATACCATTGTACTTATATTAAGCTTGATGTTGCTTTATTTTAAGTTAACGTTTTAGGAAGATTTAAATATATATTCTTCGCGATTTAATAAAAAGAGAGGACACGAATTCGTGTCCTCTCTTTTTATTAAATTCATAAGAGGTTAATTTTACAAATTTTATATTCTATAAAAATTTGTAAAATTAATACTCGTCTTCATTAAACATAAAATCATCATGGCTTGGATAATCCGGCCAAATGTCTTCAATACTTTCATACACTTCCCCTTCGTCTTCTAACTCTTGCAAGTTCTCTACTACTTCTATGGGTGCACCACTTCTAATGGTATAATCAATCAATTCATCTTTGGTAGCTGGCCATGGAGCTTCTTCTAAAAAGCTGGCTAATTCTAAAGTCCAAAACATAGCTTTATTTTTTGCAAAAGTAGCCGTATAAACGATATAACCAAATCTGTTTTTTCTACAGGATGTAAACAAATCTTTAATTTTTAACATAATTCCGTTGGAATTGCTAGGTTTGTAGCATGGAACAATCGCCAAAACTACTAGTAGCCAAGGACCTATGGAAGCAATATGGCCCGGTATCGGTGTTAAAGGGGGTTTCCTTGGAGGTAAACAAAGGGGAATTGGTAAGCATTGTTGGGCCTTCGGGTGCCGGCAAATCGACCCTTTTGTACATTGTAAGCAGTTTGGAAAAAGCCGATCAGGGGCAGGTAATTTTTGATGGTCAGGACATTGCTCAGCTTTCCAACAACGCTATGGCCAAATACAGAAATCAGAAAATGGGCTTTGTTTTTCAATTTCATCATTTACTACCAGAATTCACTGCTTTAGAAAATGTGTCCATTCCAGGATGGATCGCCAAAATGCCCAAAAAGCAAATTGATCAAAAGGCTAAAGAATTGTTGGACTTAATGGGCCTAGCGGATAAAATAGATAAAAAACCACATAGCCTTTCTGGAGGAGAGCAGCAAAGAGTAGCCGTGGCACGTGCCTTATTAAATAGCCCCGCCCTAATTTTTGCCGATGAACCCACTGGAAATTTAGACAGTGAAAATGCAAATGCACTGCATCATCTATTTATCAAATTAAGAAACGAATTGAACCAGAGTTTTTTAATTGTTACCCACAATGAAACATTGGCTGGCATGAGCAACCGAAGCTTAACCATGAAAGATGGGAAATTTATTTAATTGATTCTAATTATACCCTTGGTTTCCAAGGCGCATCTGCAATACCATTTAAGTGCCCGATATATCTAGCTAAAACGAAAAGATAATCGCTTAATCTATTTAAGTATTTAATCACTAGTGGTTCTACAAATAAATCTTCCTCTTGTAAATTAACACACCAGCGTTCGGCGCGACGACAAACACAACGCGCAATATGTGCAGTGGAAATAGCTTGATGCCCACCTGGTAAAATAAATGATTTCATGGGCTCCAAAACCTCATTCATTTGATCGATCAACTTTTCCAAATAAGCAATATCCTCCTCTTTTAAATCTGGAATTTTTAATGCAGGTTCTTTTTCAGGATCACAGGCCAAGGAAGAACCAACGGTAAACAAACGATCTTGTACTTCTTTCAAAGCGGTTTTGATGCCCGTGTCTGAATTCAAATCACTCAATAATCCAATGAAGGAGTTTAATTCATCTACTGTTCCATAAGATTCAATTCTGATATGACTTTTAGGAACACGGGTGCCTCCAATCAAGGTAGTTTTTCCTGCATCTCCTGCTTTGGTATAAATTTTCATAATGCTTTAAACAACCGGGCTTTAAAAATCTGTGATAGATTCCCGGGTTTTGTTATTAACAAAACTAATAAAATAAAGTTCAATTAGATAAGCTAGAAATGAGAAACATTCTTATTTAGCGTATCGGTTTCAATATTTCCGTCTCTTAAACGCACTACTCTATGGGCATAATGCGCAATATCTTCCTCGTGGGTGACTAATATAACCGTATTACCTGAAGAATGTATTTTTCCAAAAAGCTCCATTACTTCCACAGAAGTTTTAGAGTCTAAATTACCTGTGGGTTCATCTGCTAATAAAATGGAAGGATTATTTACTAAGGCGCGGGCAATGGCCACACGTTGTATTTGGCCTCCACTTAATTCATTGGACTTGTGATGGCTTCTATCTGCCAAACCTACTTTTTCCAATGCCACCATAGCTCTTTCCAATCTGTCTTTTTTTGATATACCCGCATATACTAAAGGCAGTGCTACGTTTTCTGCTGCAGATAAACGAGGCAATAAATTAAATTGTTGAAATACGAATCCGATTTCTACATTTCTGATACCCGCTAAATCATCGTCAGACATTTTGCTTACATCATTTCCATTCAAATTGTACATGCCACTTGTTGGAGAATCTAAACAGCCCAAAATATTCATCAAGGTACTTTTACCACTACCAGAAGGCCCCATTAAGGCGACATACTCGTTTCTATTGATGTCCAAGTTGATACCCTTTAATACTGGAATGGCTTGACCTGCCATAAAATAGCTTTTCTGAAGATCTCTTAATTCAATGACAGATGACATGTGTTTTTATTTACGTATTACTTTAGGCACTTTGAAAAATGTGCCGTCGGTATCCGGCGCATTTTTTAAAGCAGTTGCTCTTGATATAGATCCATTTACTTCATCCTTACGCAATACATTATAAGCGTCGCCCATATGCTTCAAAGGTTCGGTTCCCGTGGTATCTAATTCATTCAGTTGCTCCACAAAACCCACCAAATCCTGCATGTCCGCTACCAATTTGTCCATTTTATCAGGGGCCACATTTAGTCTGGATAAATGTGCCAAATGGCCAACTAACTTATGATCTACTTGCATGGTACAAATGTAGTTCAAAGCCCAATATCCTCAAGCTGCTTTTGTTAAAAGGTCAAATGGCACAACCAGTGGCAAAAAAAATAGCGGAAAAACTAAAGTTTTTTTGAAAATAGTTGCATAACTAACTAATTTTACAAAAACGCGATTAAAATGCAACGTTCAATCAAAAAAGTAGTGGTTTTAGGCAGTGGCGTAATGGGCTCTAGAATAGCTTGTCACTTTGCTGGTGTGGGTGTAGAAGTATTGCTTTTGGACATGCTCAGCCCAGGATCAGAAGCAAGTACCATTGCAAAAGAGAGAAACAAACTAGTAAATGATTCTTTGCAGGCTGCGATTAAATCTAATCCATCTCCACTATACTTAGCCAAGTTTGCGCAAAACATAAGTACAGGCAATTTTAAAGACGATATTGCCAAAATCGCGAACGCTGATTGGATCATTGAAGTAGTGGTGGAAAGATTGGACATTAAAAAAATAATTTACGACGAGGTAGAAAAATATAGAAAGCCAGGCACTTTAATAAGTTCTAATACTTCTGGTATACCTATTCACTTAATGGCCGAGGGGCGCAGCGAAGATTTTCAAAAACATTTTTGTGGAACCCACTTTTTCAATCCACCCCGTTATTTGCGTTTATTAGAAATTATCCCTACTGCTAAAACAGATCCGGCGGTGATTGATTTTCATATGCATTATGGAGATGTGTTTTTGGGTAAAACTACAGTACTTTGTAAAGATACGCCTGCCTTTATCGCCAACAGGGTTGGGGTTTTTAGCATGATGAGTGTATTACATATCATGGAAAAATTAGAATTAAGTATTGATGAAATAGAAGCATTGACAGGACCATTAATGGGTCGTCCAAAATCGGCAACTTTTAGAACCGCGGATGTGGTGGGTATTGATACCTTAGTAAAAGTAGCAGCAGGTGTGGCGGCGAATTGTCCTAATGACGAAGCAAAAAATATTTTTACCTTACCTGCTTGGTTAGAAAAAATGGTGGCACAAAATTGGTTGGGTGATAAAACAGGACAGGGCTTTTTTAAGAAAATAAAAACCGCTAACTCCAAAGAAATTTTAACGCTTAACTTAAAAACATTTGACTACGAGCCACGCGTGAAAACTAAAATGGCTTCTATTGGAGCTGCTAAAGCCATTGAATCTTTGCCAGCACGTTTGAAAAATTTATATACGGTGGCAGAGGGTGCCAAAGCAATTGATAAAGGCCAAACATTTGTTCGCGAATTTCATCATGCTTTATTTGCCTATGTAAGTAACCGTATTCCAGAAATTAGTGATGAATTGTACCGATTGGATGATGCTTTAAAAGCAGGATTTGGTTGGGAGATTGGCGCTTTTGAAACTTGGGATGCTTTAGGTGTTAGCGAGGTAATTAAAAATATTAAAGCCGCAGGTGGATCGGTCGCCCCTTGGGTAGAAACCATGGTAGCAAAGGGTTGTAGCTTTTACAAAGTACAGGATGGAAAAAGATATTATTATGATGTAGCCACTGAAAATTATAAATTAATACCAGGTGCGGAATCCTTTATTATATTATCCGATTACCAAGAAAAAACCATTTGGAAAAATGCAGGCAGTCGCTTGGTAGATATGGGCGATGGCGTAGCAGGATTTAGTTGGAACACAAAAATGAATAGCATTGGAGGCGAAGTATTAGAAGGATTGAATAAATCTATTGCCCTTGCCGAAGAAAAATTCAACGGCTTAGTCATTGCCAATGAGGGTAATTTATTTAGTGCGGGTGCCAATGTGGGCATGATCTTTATGTTGGCCATTGAACAAGACTATGAAGAATTAGACATGGCCATTCGTACTTTTCAAAATTCCATGATGCGCGTAAGGTATTCATCGGTACCAGTAGTGGTTGCGCCCCATGGTTTAACCTTGGGTGGTGGATGTGAAATGAATTTGCATGCCGACAGTATTACTGCGGCAGCGGAAACTTATATTGGACTAGTGGAATTAGGCATTGGAGTAATACCTGGTGGCGGTGGTACCAAAGAACTAGTGTTGCGCGCATCTGATGAAATGCATGCCGATGAACCAGAAACCATTACACTCAATAGAAGATTTATGCAAATTGCTACTGCAAAAGTAGCCACCTCTGCGCAGGAAGCCATGGACATGGGTATTTTTAGAAAGGGACAGGATGAAATTGTATTGAATCAATCTCGTCGCATTGCCAATGCAAAAGAAAAAGTACTTCAATTACATAAAGCTGGCTATACACAAGCTCAACAAAGAAAGGATATTAAGGTACTCGGAAAAGCAGGCCTAGGGGCACTCTACGCGGGTATCAATGGAATGTGGAAAGGCGGTTATGCGACTGACCACGATGTGTTAGTGGCAAAAAAATTAGCCTTTGTAATGTGCGGTGGAGATTTAAGTGAACCAAGTTTAGTGAATGAACAATACTTATTGGATTTAGAACGTGAAGCCTTTTTAAGTTTATGTGGAGAGAAAAAAACTTTGGAAAGAATACAATCGGTCATCACTGCAGGAAGGCCCATAAGAAACTAGTTTTTCTAGCGCGCCTATTTCATTAAGTTAACTAATGCTTCTTCTACTGTTGGATAATCAAATGCAAAACCTGCATCCTGTATTTTTTGCGCACTCACATTGGCGCTTTTCAATACTTCTATGCTCATTTCTCCCAAGATTATTTTAAGTAAAAAGGCAGGAACAAAAGAAGGAAAATAAATAGGGTATTTATTTTTAGCAATGGTCAATACTAATTTTTTATTGCTCACTGGCTCTGGTGCTACTGCATTGTAAGTACCTTGTATAGCTGTATTTTCAATAGCAAATTGAATCATTCTACATAAATCTTTATGGTGTATCCAACTCACGATTTGTTTGCCATTGCCTAAAATGGTGGCCAAGCCAAATTTGGCTGGTTTTAAAAATTCAGCCAAGGCACCTCCTTTATTATTAAATACAATACCAATTCTTAAGCAAACCAAACGAATACCCATGCTGCCAATAGCAGCTGTGCTTTGCTCCCATAACTGACAAGTATGACCTAAATAAGAATTATCTGCAGGGTCGGTCTCTACAAACCCATGGGCCAAACTTTTGTCTGTATCCGGACCATACCAGCCAATGGCAGATGCAGCTATGAATGTTTTTACTTGATGCTTGTTTTCGCTTAAGGCCTTCACCAATAAATTGCCTGAGTTCACTCTGCTATCCACAATGGCTTGCTTTCTTTTTTCCGTCCATCTTTTATCGGCCACCCCCTCTCCTGCTAAATGCACTATAATATCAGCTGCTTTTACTGCATCTAGGTCTATCTCTCCTTTATCAACATCCCATTTTGCAAAACTTAAATTCAATCGATGCGTCTTTTTTAGTTTTCTACTTAACACAATCACCTTATACCCCTTCTCTAAAAATAAAGTAGTTAAGGCTTTGCCAATCATTCCAGTACCGCCAGTAATTAATACAGTTTGCATGGTGTAAAACTACTCTTTTTTATTTTGTACAAAAAACCCCGCCTTTGTGGGGCGGGGTTACAACTAAAATCAACTGAACATAAAAAAAACTAGTTTAATCTGGTTTTTTGCCGTCTAAAAAGGTATTGATGGTAGAGATTTGTGTTTGATTGTTCTCGTCTTTTTCTACGGTGTACTTACTGTAATAGT
>CAINEG010000041.1 GCA_903847655.1 uncultured Bacteroidota bacterium | reverse complement strand
CTATGGGTGTGAATAGTACCTTGCGCCACTTTATTACTTAAGATTGTTTCCGCTTTAATATTAAGGGTGGTATATTTTTTTCTGGATTCAATTAATTCTTTTTCGTTGCGCACCCAAGCAGGTATTAATTCCCAATGCATGAGGCCTGGTCTGAGCTTTTGTTGATGGGCATTTGCTTCATCAGATTCATTAAAAATCACCGGCCAGCCCTCATAAGCAAAGCCTGATTGAACAGGAATCTCAAGGGCATCCAAGTCTAATTGGGTATGTCCAATTTTGATGGTTTGTTTCTTTGGAATTTTTATACCTACCACATAACACATAATTGCAAAGTTATTTATAAATCTGGTTCCTTTTATTCAAGTTATTTACTAAATTGTTTCTATAAACCGAAACTATGAAAAAAATTACCGTTTTTTTAATGAGCCTTTTTACTTTTTGTCAATTAGCTTTTGCACAATTACAAACAGGAACCAATACCGCAGTTACTAATACAGATGCTGGCAAAGTTAGAGGGTCTATCCACAATGGAATCTATACTTACAAAGGCATCCCATATGCAGAAGCAAAAAGATTCGAGGCGCCACATAAACCAAAACCATGGCAAGGTGTGCGTAGCTCTTTGACTTATGGCCCGGTGGCACCTTTGCAAACACCTACCGTTGCTGTACAAGATGAAAGTGAATTTGTCTACAATCATAGTTTTGGTTATACCAATGAGGATTGCATGAGAGTGAATGTATGGACACCAGGTATCAATGATGGGAAAAAACGTCCCATTCTTTTTTGGATACATGGAGGTGGATTTGCTTCTGGTTCTTCTCAAGAATTGCCCTCTACCGATGGAGAAAATTTAGCCAAGAGAGGGGATGTGGTCGTAGTATCCATCAATCATCGATTGAATGTATTGGGCTTTTTAGATTTATCCGCCTATAGTGAGAAATACAAACATTCAGCCAATGTAAGCATCTTAGATATAAAAGCGGCATTAGAATGGGTTAAAACCAATATTGCAAATTTTGGTGGGGATGCAGGTAATATTACCATTTTTGGCCAATCAGGTGGTGGTGCCAAAGTAAATACCTTAATGGCCATGCCATCAGCTAAAGGCTTATTCCACAAAGCCATCAACGAAAGTGGTTCTTTTAGATCTACTATTAAAGATAAAAAATATACCCAGGAGCTAGCCGCAGAAGTATTGAATTTGCTTCATTTACAGGCAGGTCAAGTAGATAGTTTACAAACAATTCCTTTTCAACAATTAAGTGATGCTGGGATACAAGCTTTAAAAAATGTAAATGCAAAAGCCAATGCAGGGGGAGCTGGTTTAGCAGCGATGATGAATGCTAGTTGGGGACCAAGTATGGATGGTGAGGATTTACCATATCAAATTGCGTCCAAAGAAGCTTATGAATTATCAAAGGATATTCCGTTAATGATTGGCACTGTTAAAAATGAATTCATGACTTCTTTATTTACAAATAAATCAGATGCCAATTTAGAGCAGGTGAAAGCCATTATCAAAATGCAACAAAAGGATAAAGCAGATGCTTATATGGCGGCTGTAAAAAAAGCCTATCCAAAGGATACTAAACCTACCGATTTAATGGATGTTGATGTAATGTTTAGACCAGGGGCGGTTCGTCAAGCCAATGATAAATCGGCATTGAATGCAGCGCCTGTATATATGTATTTATTTACTTGGCAGTCGCCTGTTTTGGATGGCAAATACAAGGCAGTACATTGTATAGAACTTCCATTTGTATTCAACAATGTAGAGCGTTGTCAAGAAATGACAGGTGGAGGAAAGGAAGCCATTGCTTTAGCTGCAAAAATGAGCGATGCTTGGATTAATTTTGCAAGAACGGGCAATCCGAATCATAAAGGTTTACCTGTTTGGCCAAAATACGATGCTACTAAAACGGCTACGATGCATTTCGATAACAAATGCGAAGTATTGCCACAATTAGACAAGGAACTTTTTGATTTAGTAGCACAATAATTATATTTGTAAAAATATTTTTAAGATGAATCAGATAGGCACATGCTTGTGGTTGGATGGCAAAGCAAAGGAAGCGGCAGTTTTTTATAAAGAAGTATTTGGCGAGGTAGAAATACTTTCAGAAAATCCTATGGCCGTGGTCTATACTATTTATGGCCGTAGGTTCATGAACTTAAATGGTGGTCCAGGATATCCTATTAATCCATCTATTTCTTTTTTTCTGGGCATGGATAATGAAGCAGCAATGGAGGCAACATGGGAAAAATTAATGGTGGATGGTAAAGTTTTAATGCCGCTTAATAAATATCCATGGAGTGAAAAGTATGGATGGTGTGCAGATAAGTATGGAGTGAATTGGCAATTGATGTTTGGACATAAGAGTCGTTCTAAAATCATGCCTAATCTATTTTTTACTGGTCACCAAAATGGAAAAGCAAGACAGGCGATTGAATTTTATACCAATTTATTTAAAGGTGCTTCTACTATTCAAATAGATACTTATCAAAAAGGCGAACCCGATACAGAAGGGAATATTAAATATGCACAGTTTGAATTAAATGAACAATCCTTTGGAGCCATGGACAGTTCAGCACCACATCAATTTAGTTTTAATGAAGGGGTTTCTTTTATTATTACTGTTGATACACAAGAAGAGATAGACTATTATTGGGATGCTTTAGTCGATAAGGGGGCACCAGGTAGATGCGGTTGGTTAAAAGACCAATTTGGCATTAGCTGGCAGGTGGTACCTAGTTGTTTAGGAAAGTTCATGACCAATCCGGCCACTGCACCCAAGGCAACCTATGCATTTTTACAAATGTCTAAGTTTATTATTGCCGATTTAGAGAAGGCGGTGGAGTAGCAGAAAATCATTTATCTAAGAACTGAATATTTAATTCAAGTTTAGCCTCAAGTCCAATTTCAACCAATCTTTGTAAATTTGATAAGCGTATTTCCTTAATATCGTTTTCAATTTTTGAAATGTAAGATTTTGTGGTGCCTAGTTTCAAAGCCAATGCTTCTTGCGTCAAGCCCTTTCTCAGTCTAGCTTCTTGTAGCATAGCACCAAGCTTAAAATTTTCATATCCTTTTTCAAAAGAGTCTCTTTTTTTAGTTCCAATTTTGCCATAATGATTCTCTACAAATTGATCTAGTGAAATAGTATTATTTTTCGTTTTCATAATTTAATTTTATTTGAAGTCGTATGCTAAATTAGTCAAAGTTGCCCGAAAGTGCAACTAATTTTTACCCACAATTGAACTGTTCGGAATTACCGAATAGTTCAAAAGGGCAAGGTTTTATAATAAAGTCAGTAGTCAAGGAATCCTTGACTACTGAAACAACCTAGATCATTTTTCTTTAATTCGGCGAATATCTTTTAATAAGCTTTAGGTCAGATCCTTTTAACAGTAGCTCTTCTTCAATGTCAAAATCGTTTTGAAGGCCCAGCCAAAAGTTTGGGCTATTGCCAAAGTATTTTGAAAGTCTCAAAGCAGTGCCTGCAGTTATACTTCGATTCCCTTTTAGTATTTCAGATATTCTTGTTTGAGGTACTCCAATATCCATACATAGTCTATAAGCACTTATTCCTAATGGGGTAAGAAATTCTTCTTTTAAGACATCTCCAGGGTGTATGTTTTTTAATTTTTTCATAGTGTCTATTTAATGATAGTCAATAATTTCAACTTCTTCTGCATTTTCATTACTCCAGATGAAGATTATTCTCCATCTATTATTTATTCTGATGGAATAGTATCCTGACAAATAACCTTTTAATTTCTCCAAACGAGTGATGGTATGGAATTTGGTATCCTACTTTGGAGAAACGGCTCCTTCCCTTGATGATGCCTATTCAGGTTTCAATGAGGACATCTGAGAGCTCTTTCTTGGAGACACCACGGAAGCCTGAGATTACTGATTTGTCACATACTGGGTCCTCATCCTTAGCTGTGACAATTTCAATCTCTGTGACTTTTCCTTGAGCACCTCTAACTATTAATTGATGATAATTTACCGAAGATATTGGATTAGGTGTTTTGCACGGTGGTATATTTGAGTTCAAGTTCATCTTGT
>CAINEG010000040.1 GCA_903847655.1 uncultured Bacteroidota bacterium | reverse complement strand
TATTAGATGAAATTGGAAGAGGCACTTCTACCTATGATGGTATTTCTATTGCTTGGAGTATTGTGGAATTTCTGCATCAGTCTAAACAAAAGCCTAAAACATTATTTGCCACGCATTACCATGAGTTGAACGATTTAGAAGCGCAACTTTCTACGGTGCACAATTACCATGTAAGCCATAAAGAAGTAGGCAATAAAATAATTTTCTTACGCAAACTCACTAAAGGGGGCAGCACACATAGTTTTGGTATACATGTAGCCAAGATGGCGGGCATGCCCAATATTTTAGTAAATAGGGCCAATGAAATTTTGAAAGAAATGGAATTGAAAAACAAGGGCAGTCAAAATTTAGCAACCCCATCTGCACAAGCGGCTGATACAAAATTTCAGTTATCTATATTTGATGCACATACCGAAACTTTTGAATCCATTAGAAAAGAATTAGATGAGATGGATATTAATAATCTCACACCAGTGGAGGCTTTAATGAAACTACAAGCCATTAAGAAAAAATTAAACTAGTGGTTACCCAACTATTTTAATGATTCAAAAATCTTTGTAAATAATTTTTAATTTTTGCTTGCAAGGGTGCACTTACTGGCACCAAGGGTAAACGCAATTCATTTTCGATAATGCCTTGCTCAAACATATAAGCCTTAATCCCTGAAGGATTATTTTCCTCATACATATAGCTATACCCTTCTACTAATAAATCATTGATTCTTTTGGCCATAGAAAAATCGCCTGCCATCGCAAAACGAATCATATCAGAAAAAGGTTTAGGAAAAGCATTCGCCGCTACACTAATCACCCCATCACAACCACAGGCAATTTGTGCCATCACAATTTCATCATCTCCACTCACCACTAAAAAATCGGAAGGTCTGTCTTTTAGTATCGCAATAATTTGTGCCATATCTGGACCTGCTTCTTTAATACCAGCAATATTAGGATGTCCTGCCAAACGAAGTGTAGTGGCGGCCGTCATGTTTCTTCCAGTGCGACCTGGTACATTGTATAATAAAATAGGTTTAGGCGCCGCATCTGCTAATGCCACATAATGCTGAAACAATCCTTCTTGTGAAGGTTTATTGTAATAAGGCGTAACACTTAATATGGCCACCACTTTTGATAAATCAAATTTGCTAAATGATTTGATCACCGCTGCGGTATCATTTCCACCAATACCAATCACAATGGGCACACGGCCATTCACTTTATTTACTGTGCAATTAAATATTTCTATTTTTTCTTGGTCTGATAAAACAACAGACTCTCCTGTGGTACCAAGCGTGACTATATAATCCAAGCCTCCTGCAATTTGAATATCAATTAAATTTTCAAGCGCTGCAAAATCGATGGACTTGTCTTTTTTAAAAGGTGTAACTAAGGCAACACCTGTTCCTTCTAGGGTTTTTCTTAACATGGGCTAAAGATAATTAAATAATATTATGCTTCTTCCCAGAAGCCCATTTTACTGTATTTCTCAATTCGGTTTTCGACACGGGTAGCAGGTGCAATATCTTTAACCGAGGCCAATGCAGCAATTATTTTTTCTTTTAACAAAGCAGCGGCATCTGTATAAGACCAATGTGCCCCACCTACTGGTTCTGGTACAATTTCATCAATCAAGCCAAAACCTTTCATGTCATTGGCAGTTAATTTTAATTGTTCTGCGGCTACTTCCTTTTTATCCCAACTGCGCCATAAGATAGAACTGCAACTTTCAGGAGATATAACGGTGTACCAGGTATTTTCCATCATTAAGGTCTTATCTCCCACACCAATGCCCAAGGCACCACCACTGGCTCCTTCCCCAATGATGCAGATGATGATGGGCACTTGTAAACGAATCATTTCATAGATATTGCGGGCAATGGCCTCTCCCTGGCCTCTTTCTTCGGCTTCTAGGCCTGGGAAGGCACCAGGTGTATCAATTAAGCAAACCACTGGTTTATTGAACTTTTCGGCCAATTTCATGAGTCTAAGGGCTTTTCGGTAGCCTTCCGGGTTGGCCATTCCAAAGTTGCGTAATTGACGGGCCTTGGTGTTACTGCCCTTTTGCTGACCTATCATCATTACGGTATGACCATCCAATTCCGCGAATCCACCCACCATGGCTTTGTCGTCTTTTACATTGCGATCGCCATGTAATTCAACAAATTTATCGCACATGTTTTGAATGTACTTTAAGGTATAAGGGCGGTCGGGATGTCTACTTAATTGAACACGTTGCCAAGGGGAAAGGCTTGCTGTGATTGCTTTTCGCTTATCTACAATAGATTGCTCTAATTGATGAATGGTGGCAGATAAATTTATTTTAGGATTTTTTTCTGCTAATTTATTGGTGGCATCTATTTGTTCGTACAGCTCTTTAATAGGTTGTTCAAAATCTAAAAACTGTCGATTTGGGTATACTGGCATAAGCTTCTATTGGGATGTAAAAATAATAAAGCTTTTTTAATAAAAGATTTGTTTAAAAAAGCAGTTTCCCCTTATCTTTGCAGCCCTTATTAGTGGATTTATCCACGAATCAAGGATCGGTAGTTCAGTTGGTTAGAATGCCGCCCTGTCACGGCGGAGGTCGCGGGTTCGAGTCCCGTCCGGTCCGCAAAAGCCCTTAACTTTCAATGAGTTAGGGGCTTTTTTATGCCACAACCTAAAAGGGGCCCTTATTGCTAAGGGCCCCTGGGTATTTATACAAACTTTTAAACTCTATTTCTTTGGCGCTGTGGCAGCAGCAACAAGGCCACTTGCATCAAAAAACTCTTCTGCATAAACAATTTTATGGTCTTTATTGAATTTATAAACGGCATAGAACTTTTGATTAAATTTCGCTCCGTTTACTGCTGATTCAGATTGCCATTTTACATAAGTTCTAACACCGCCATCTGGTTTTAATGTAGCAGTATCTAAACCAGGTAAAATAAGTTGAATATCTGGATATATGTTCTTAAGAATTTTGTGGAAATTAGTAAGTCTTTCTACTAATTGCGTCTTTGTTAATGCTACTGTATCATTGATACCAGGTCCATAAAATTTGGAAGTGTCCGCAAAATAAGTTGCAAACTCAACCAAGTCATTCTTGGCAAATGCGTTAAATCCGGCCTCTACTACTTTTTTATTTTCTTTAAATTCAGCCATACTAGCATCATCTGCATTGTTGGTTGAGGTTGCTTGTGGTGTAGAACAAGCAAATAATGAAATGGCTACTGCCATTACTAAAATTGTTTTTTTCATTAACTTTTTGATTTGTTTGAAACATAAATTTAAGTATCATTTTGATATCTTAAAAATAAATTTAAACAATTAATTAAATACCCAAATGGTATTTGTTTCAATAATTCAGGGTAATAATATTGACTTTTACCACCTTTTTATACCCCATTTTTGGTCAAATTCATGCAATAAATAAACCATTTAGGGACTTTATTGCTTTTCAGCATGTGATAGTGGCCCATTTTACTTATCAGAATGTATATTTGCCTTTCAATAATTATCT
>CAINEG010000039.1 GCA_903847655.1 uncultured Bacteroidota bacterium | reverse complement strand
GTCTTGGAAAGCACGTGTTTTAAATAAAGGAGAAATAGTAGGTTGGATAAAAGAGAGGTGACCAGAAATTGGTTCTGCGTCGCCCCAACTTTCTAAGAAATGGTGATCAGGAATTACATATTTACAAACCGCAGTGGTTTCATCCAATTTAGCATTGAAAGAAATGGTTGTTTTTACTTTTGCTAAACCTGCTTTTACTTTATCTGCAGCAGGCCAAGAGTATACAGGATTGGCGCCATAAAATAAAACAGCGTTTACTTTACCAGCGTTCATATCTTCTACAAAATTCGCAAAATCGCTATCAATACCTTGACGATAATTTAAACTAGCCCCAAAATTAATAGTTGTACCGTTGGCACCTATTGCATCATTGATGGCATTGACAATAATTTGCTCGCTCAAGTTATTACTACCAGCTACTACTAAGGCAGCTCCTTTGTTGGCAGTCAATGCTTTTGCAGCCGCTTTGATGCCAGCTTTTAATTTAGCATCCGTGATACCCGTAATTTCACTGCCTTTTACTGCAGCTAGTAAAGCAACCGCCACTAAAGGCAATTCAGAAGGACGACATAAATATTTTTCATCTGCATTAGAACCCGTCAAACTAGCCACTGTTTCAAAGTGGATATGTCTGCTCATCGCAGGATTTTTTTCATCTAATTTTTTACCCACTGCATATTGTCTTGCAAATTCCACAGGGCTTAACCAAGTACCTAAGAAATCGGCACTTAAAGAAACAATGGCTTTTGCTTTTTCAAAATGATAAGAAGGAATAATAGCTTTACCATAAGAAGCTTGGTTCGCAAGAAGCATTGCACTATGAGAAATAGCATCGTAAGTAACATGTTTGCTACCCGGATGTTTGGCTAAAAATTGAGCAATGATTTGTTTGGTAGAAGGAGAGGTGATAGAACTTGTAACAATTACTGCATTTGAATTTAATTCACCAGCAATGGCTTTGTCTATTGCTTCAAAAGTGGCTTCTTTGCCTGCAATGCTAGGAAAACGTAAACGAGCAGTATCATATAAGTCTAAAACAGAAGCTTGCACTCTAGCAGAAGTTCCACCAGCAGTGATTGGGCTTAAATCATTCCCTTCTAATTTAATGGGACGACCATCACGCACTTTAGCAAGTACACTTACTACATCACCATCTTGTACATAGGTAGTAGCATAATATTCGGCAATACCAGGAACAATATCTTCTGGCTTGTTGGCAAAAGGAATTGCTTTTTTAATGGGCATTTCACAGCTCGCAGCTACTGCAGCAGCTGCAGTGCTAAAGCCTACATATTTTAAAAAGTCACGACGAGGTGCTTTAGCTTGTAAAAAACTTTCTCCTTTTTCTAAAGTAGATTCGTCTTCAACAAAAGGAAGTTCTTCTTTGAATTCATTTTGAACTTCGTTGTTAAAAGCTTCAGAATTATTTAATTCTCCAAAACTTTGCCAGTGCTTTTTTTGCTCCATAGTAATGTATATAAAATATTACGCTTCTTTATTAATCTTAATTAAATCATTATTCCATTCAACCGTGTTACTAGTAGTGACATTTTTGACATTCTGTACCACCAATTTTTTCAACCGTAATTCCTTTCGTGCTATCGATCTTTCCGCTTTTTAGATCGGCATGGAATTTTTCATAGATGCTGTAAAAACCATTGTCTTTAAATTGAACTTGTGTGTTTCTGTGACAGTTCACACACCAGCCCATGCTTAAATCAGCAAATTGTTTTACCTCACCCATTTTTTGAATTTCGCCATGACATTGTTGACATGCTACTTGGCCCGCGTTCACGTGTTGCGCGTGGTTAAAGTAAACATGATCAGGTAAGTTGTGAATACGCACCCACTCGATAGGCTTAGCATTGGCCGCTTCCCAAGGTTGCCCTTCGGTAAAGCCAGCGTATTTGTATAATTTTTTAATTTCTGCCGTACCATCTACTACATCTCCATTTTCTCTAACTAAAGGTTCGCCTTTGTATTCGTTGATAGCCATGTGGCAGTTCATACAAACATTTACACTTGGCAATGTTGCTTGTTTGCCTTGGTACACCCCAATATGACAATACTGACAGTTAATTTGATTCACGCCAGCATGTACTTTATGAGAATAGTAAATAGGTTGTTCAGGTTGATAATCTTTAGAGCGACCTAAATTAATTGCACCTACTGTAGTCATGTAACCACCGGCAATAAATAAGATGATGGCGATAAAAGCGATGTAGGCTTTGTTTCTGTAAAAAGGCACAGGGTTTGAACCTGGAATGCCTGCTTTATCGTCAGATAATTTTTTTAAGTTGCTATTTACTTGCAATAAGATTAAAGAAACAACCGCTAGTATTAAAGTAAGTAAACCAAAAACTAAAGTGCTGTCTGATTCTTCTGCAGGAGCAGTTGCAGCAGCGCCAGCAGCAGGTGCAGCACCAGCAGCAGGCACCGATTTGATGTAAGCTAAAATAGCATCGATGTCTTTATCGGCTAAAGTAGGAAACAAGTTCATTGCAGTTTTATTGTACTCGTTGTACAATTTGGTGGCATAAGGATCACCAGTTTTTAAGAATGCAGCATTGTTTTTAATCCATGCATACAAATTCTTTTTTTCAGGCCAACGATCTTCCACACCGGCAAGTGCTGGACCAGTTAATTTTTTATTAACCGCGTGACAT
>CAINEG010000038.1 GCA_903847655.1 uncultured Bacteroidota bacterium | reverse complement strand
CTTTGAAAAGCAGGGTAGCTTATTTTTTGGACAAAAAATTGAGGCAAAACATACAGATTTAGCTTAAGAAATGAAAAAATACCCTATTTTTGCCGTCCTTTCACGGGTAGTGGTATGGTGACTGCTATTGAAGTGGAAACAATTTTAAGAAACTAAGCAAGTAAAAGACATCAAATGAAACGTACATTTCAACCACATAAACGTCGTCGTAAATCTGTTCATGGTTTTCGTAAGCGTATGGAATCTGCTAATGGTCGTAAAGTATTAGCAAGCCGTAGAAAGAAAGGACGCAAAAAACTAACTGTATCTAGCGAGAAAGGATTAAAGAAAAATTAATCTAAGGAGTACCCCTTTCTAGCTATTACAAATAAATTCAATAATTTTAAAGTCCTTCCCGTCATTCGGGAGGGACTTTTTTTATCACTTTAATTTTCCTTCATTGTCTAGCGTTTTTACATATCAGAAAATAGATAAATTAAAAAGTAGAAAACAAACACAGCATTTATTTTCTACTGGCCAGGCAATTAATGTATTCCCCATTAGACTTATTTATACCATTGAACCTATTGTTATTAGCAATGATAAAGCAGCGCTTAGCAGTTTGTTACAAGCAGGCGTGGGGGCGCCTAGCAGAACTTTTAGAAAAGCGGTGCAGCGCAATAGAGTGAAAAGATTATTAAGAGAAGCCTACCGATTAGAAAAACCAAATTTCTTCAGCCAGGCAAACCTGGATAAAAAACGTGTTAATTTATTTTTCTTATACACGGATGCGCTTGTACTTACCCAAGTAGAAATTCAAGCTAAAGTAAAAGAGGCGCTTTCGATACTGGTTGCTAAATTGAATAAATCTTAATAAAATTCAAATTGCCTAAGCTTAAAAAAATTATAGCCTTTCCTTTTATTCTGTTGATACGTTTTTATCAATACGTGCTTTCACCTTGGATGGGGGCTAGTAAATGCAGGTTCACGCCTTCCTGTTCTCATTATACAAGTGAAGCCATTCAAAAATATGGTCCGATCAAAGGCATTTATTTAGGGGCCAAAAGATTAAGTAAATGTAGACCAGGCGGTGGTCAGGGCTATGACCCAGTGCCTTAGACGCGTCCTCTATTTAAAAATATTTTACATTATTTGACATAAAAAAACCTGCAGTTTTTAAGTGCAGGTTTTTAGTATAATTTTTATTATTTTATTTTGCAGCAGCCAAACGATCTGCAATCACAGACCAATTCACTACATTCCAAAAAGCAGCTAAATAATCAGCTCTTCTGTTTTGATATTTTAAATAATAGGCATGTTCCCAAACATCGGCGCCTAAAATAGGATGTCCTTTTACTTCAGCTACATCCATTAAAGGATTGTCTTGATTAGGGGTAGAGCTTACTTCTAATTTTCCGTCTTTTACAATTAACCAAGCCCAGCCACTTCCAAAACGAGTCATACCAGCAGCTGCAAATTTTTCTTTGAATGCATCAAAGCTTCCAAAGGCAGTATGGATGGCATCTGCTAATGCGCCTGTTGGAGCACCGCCTGCATTAGGGGCTAAGCTTGCCCAAAAGAAACTATGGTTCCAATGACCACCACCATTGTTTCTAACCGCTGGGCTAATAGTACCAGCTACTTTTACTAATTCTTCTATACTTTTTCCTTCGTTCGGTGTACCAGCCACGGCCTTGTTTAAATTATCTACATAGGCTTGATGGTGTTTGCCATGGTGAATTTGCATGGTCAAAGTATCAAAGTGGGGCTCTAAGGCTTCGTGTGCATAGGGTAATGCAGGTAAGGTAAATGACATATTTTTTATTTATTGTGTTTGCGAATGAAGCCTAAAATTACAATGCTTTGTGTTGATTTAAGCGAGTGGCCCTCTTTTTTTCCTGAAATAGAAAATAAAGGCTAGTCTGAAGCGCAGTAAATAAATAGTTTCCGAAGTAATCCGTTTTTAGGATTACGCAGGAAAGCTATTTTTTACGAAGCTTTATAAGTAAACTTATTATCGTTTGGCTTTAAAAAAAGCTTGCATGAGCGCAGCGCAGTCGTCTTGGAGTATACCGCCCAATAAAGTAGTGGAAGGATGAAAAGGATTTTTTTCTGTGACCCTGCGGTAACTATTTTTTTCATCATAAGCGCCAAAAACAATATGTCCAATCTTGTTCCAGTACAAAGCACCGGCACACATCAAACAAGGCTCTAGTGTAACATAGAGTGTAGCTTCGGGTAAGTACTTGGCTTGTAAACTTTCACAGGCGCTAGTAATGGCCAATATTTCCGCATGCGCAGTAACATCTTTTAGCAATTGAACCTGATTGTGCGCTTTAGCAATAATTTTTTCATGCATCACTAAGATAGCACCCACTGGCACTTCATCCATGTCAAAGGCCCTCTGTGCTTGCACGAGGGCCTGACGCATAAAATTTTCATGAATAGTGGGCACTACCATGAATTATAATTTTTGAATACGAATGTTTCTATAAGCAACACCATTGCCATGATCTTGTAAGGCAATTTTTCCTGCAAATATTTTTCCAAAGTCAGGGGATTCCCCTTTTGAAAATTTACTATTTTTTATTAGCTCTTTCCAATGGTCGTCTCCCAAAGTGGTTTTGGCGGTTTCGATGCCATTCAATTTTAAAGTGAGTAACCCTTTTTCATTGATGATGTCAACTAAGTTCCATTCGCCCACTTCTTTTACTGCACCTTCTGTTCCTACGATTAAATCATATAAATTGCCCGCTCTGTGCTTGATGATTTTACCATCTTCATGACCATCATTGTCTAGCACTTGCATTTCTGGTCCTGTAAACCAAGTATTTTTATATCTAGGGTCTTCTTGTACAAAAAAGATAATACCGCTATTGCCGTTTTTAGCAATCTTCCATTCTAATTGCAAATGAAAATCATTGAATGATTCATCCGTGACAATATCACCACCGCCATTTTTTGTTCTACGCGCAGGGTCTAAAGTGATGGCGCCATCTTCTATCTGCCAAAGGCTCCCTACTTTTTCCTTTGCATAGGTATGCCAGCCATTCATGGTCTTACCATCAAATAAGGAAATCCATTTTTCTTGTGCGCTTGCTTGAATACAAACAAAGCTCACCACCATTGTTAATAGAAATGTTTTCATGTAAATTGGTTAAGCGTTAAAAGTGAATCCTGCCCTGGATTATATTACTTCTTTAAAAGTAATATATATTTAACCATTTGCTCTACATCTTCGGGTTTTAATTGAGGATGCGGGGTCATTGGGATAGCGCCCCAGTTGCCACTTCCGCCTTTAATAATTTTTGAAACCAACATTTTAACATTCTCCTCATTGTTCTCATATTTTGCTGCTACCTCTTTATACGCAGGTCCAATATTCTTTTCACTAGTTTTATGACAAGTTAAACAATCACTGCCTGCTACTAAGGCCAATCCTTTTTGATAATCTGGATTATCAGACAAAGCGTTACCAGCTGGAGCAGCTGCTACATCAGCGGTTGCTGTTTTTGGTGCTTCTGTTGATCCGCCACCACAAGCCATCAAGGCCACTACTGCTGTCATCATAAATAAAACCTGCTTCATACTTCTTTCTTTTTTAATGTTTAAATACCCAATATTTTTTTATTAAATGCTTCGTCTGATCCTGTGTTAGCAAAATCATCGAATGCTTTTTCTGTTACTTTAATGATGTTTTTTTGAATAAAGATAGCGCCTTCAGCAGCACCCACTTCAGGATGTTTGATGGCACATTCCCATTCCATTACTGCCCAACCTTTGTAATTGTAAGCAGCTAATTTGCTAAAAATACTTTTAAAGTCTACTTGACCATCGCCGAGTGATCTAAATCTGCCTGCGCGGTCAATCCAGTTTTGATAACCACCATAAACACCTTGCTTAGCGCTTGGATTAAATTCTGCATCTTTTACATGAAACATTTTAATGCGCTCATGAAAAGCATCGATATAACCTAAGTAATCCATACACTGTAAAACAAAATGTGACGGATCATATAATAGACAAGCACGTGGATGTTGCTTTACTTTATCTAAAAACATTTCATAAGTAACGCCATCATGTAAATCTTCACCAGGATGAATTTCATAACAAAGATCTACCCCAACTTTATCAAATTCATTTAAGATAGGCGTCCATCTTTTGGCTAGTTCAGTGAATCCTGTATCTACCAATCCTGCTGGACGTTGTGGCCAAGGATATACCGTATGCCATAATAATGAACCACTAAAGGTAGCATGTGCATTCAAGCCTAAATTTTGTGAAGCCTTGGCTGCATAGATTAATTGTTGCACTGCCCACTCTGTTCTAGCTTTTGAATTACCATGCACTTCTTTGGGTGCAAATCCATCAAATTGTGCATCATAGGCGGGGTGAACGGCCACTAGTTGTCCTTGTAAATGCGAAGACAATTCGGTGATTTCCATTCCTGCTTTTGCAACGATGGCTTTTATTTCATCTGCATAAGTTTTACTTTCTGCAGCTTTTTTTAAATCGATGCATCTTGGGTCCCAACTAGGAATTTGTACTCCTTTGAAACCTAATCCAGCCGCCCATTTACAAATACTTTCTAAAGTATTGAAGGGCGCTTCGTCGCCCATAAATTGGGCTAAAAAAATTGCGGGTCCTTTCATTGTTGTCATAAGTTTATTTTATAAAACATAAGGCGTCCATTTAGTATCGGACTGCGATGATGCTACTACGTTATCAATAAATGCCATGCCTCTTAAACCATCTTCAATGCCTGGGAAGTCTAACATTTCAGCACTAGGCTTCGTGCCGTCAATTTTACAGCCAAGGGTTAAAGCAAAATTGCGGTAGATATTCGCAAAAGCTTCTAAATAACCTTCTGGATGTCCTCCTGGTGTGCGGCTATTGTGAATGGCCACAGGAGAAAGTCGATCTCCATAATTACCACCAGCTCTTAATACTTGTGCAGGTTGATCCATCCATTTTACATGTAAGGTATTAGTCTCGTGTTGCATCCATTCGATGCCGCCTTTTTCCCCATAAATTCTAATTTTTAAATTGTTCTCTTCGCCGGCTGCTACTTGTGAGGCCATTAATACCCCCTTAGCGCCATTGTCAAACTTCAACATGACAGCGCCATCATCATCCAACATTCTTCCTTCTACCATCGTATTTAATTCGGCGCAGACTTCTGTAATTTTTGCACCACTAATGTATTCAGCTAAATGAGCAGCATGGGTACCAATATCCCCCATTACCGAACTTTTTCCAGATTTTTTTGGATCAGTTCTCCATGCGGCTTGAGCATTACCTTCTCTCTTTCAGACAATCTACTCAACCAGCCTTGCGCATATTCTACCCATATCTTACGAATCTTTCCCAATTGCCCGTCTTTAACCATTGCTTTGGCATGTTTCACCATGGGATAGCCAGAATAAGTATGTGTCAAACAAAGAGTCAAGCCTGTTTCGTCTAATTTTTTCTTTAATTGTTTTGCTTCATCCAATGAAAAAGTAATAGGCTTTTCAATCACCACATGAAAGCCATATTCTAAGGCCATCATTGCTGGAGCAAAATGTGCAAAGTTGGGCGTTACGATAGTCACAAAATCCATTCTCACCTCTGCAGGCAAAGCAGCTTCTTTTTTGATCATTTCATCGAATGTCAAGTAGGTTCTTTCTTTTGGAAGAAACAAAGCTTCTCCTGAGGCAACAGCAATTTCAGGATTGATGCTTAAGGCACCACAGCTAATTTCAATGAGTCCATCCATGTTGGCAGCAAGTCTGTGGATGGCACCAATGAAGGCATCTTTTCCTCCACCTACCATTCCCATTCTAAGTTTTCGGTTCATTTTTTGAGTATTTTATTGGCTTAAAAATCGTTTGAATGTGTCAATCTAACACTTTCGGAGTATTACTAGTAGCAATTTCCTTATTATTTTGCAAATTACCTCCTTTTTCCATCAATTATTTTTTTAAAAACAGGAAATAAAAATTATATTTATCCAATCAACTTTATTGTAAACCTAACGATTCTGCTATGTCATCTAATGTCAATAGACGTAAACTAATTAAACAAGTTTTAACTGGATCTGCTGCACTTGCAACAGGTGTTGCACTTCCTTCAAATATTTTTGCAGCCGTGAAAAATCAAACAAGTACATTACCCCTAAAAGGAAACATCAATCATACTGCTTGCAGATGGTGTTACAGTAAAATCCCATTGGAATCTTTGGCAAAAAGCTTTAAAGAAATTGGCATGATTGGCATGGATTTAGTGGGTCCTTCTGATTGGAAAGTTTTAAAAGAAAACGGATTGACCGCTACGATGTGCTGGGGTGCCGAATTAAATTTAACCGATGGTTTTAATACTATACAATACCATGATAAATTAGTTAAAAATTATAATGATCACATCGATTATGTTGCTGACGCTGGTTATACGAACTTAATATGTTTCTCTGGAAGTAGAAGAGGTATGGATGACGAGACCGGTTTGAAAAATTGCGTAACAGGTTTAAAAAGAATTTTAGCGCATGCAGAAAAAAGAGGCGTGATTCTTCAAATGGAACTTTTAAATTCACGAGTAGACCATAAAGATTACATGTGTGATAAATCTTCTTGGGGTATTGAATTGTGTAAGCGTTTAGATTCTCCTAATTTCAAATTATTGTTTGATATCTACCACATGCAAATTGATGAAGGCGATATCATTCGTACCATTCAAAGAGATCATCAATATTTTGGACATTACCATACAGGAGGTGTGCCAGGTAGAAATGAAATTGATGAAAGACAAGAATTAAATTATCCAGCCATTATGCGTGCCATTGTTAAAACAGGCTTCAAGGGTTATGTGGCACAAGAATTCATTCCGGCAGATAAAGATCCGATTGCTTCTTTAGCAGCCTCGGTTAAAATTTGCGATGTTTAAATTTATTTATTTTAATATATAACAATCAATTCTAAAAATTTATAAGATGGCAGAACAACAGTATGATGCAATTGTAGTGGGCTCTGGAATTAGCGGTGGATGGGCAGCTAAAGAGCTTACCCAAAAAGGGTTAAAGGTTTTAATGTTGGAGCGCGGTAGAAATATCGAACATATTAAAGACTATGTCAATGCAAACAAAGAAGCTTGGGACTTTCCGCATCGTGGTACCCGCACACAAGAAATGATCAAAGATTATCCTGTGTTAAAAAGAGATTATCCTTTGAACGAAACTAATTTAGATTACTGGTGTGTAGATAAAGACAGCCCTTATGTAGAAACTAAACGTTTCGATTGGTTTAGAGGCTATCATGTGGGCGGTCGTTCTTTAATGTGGGGTCGTCAATCTTACCGTTGGTCTGATTTGGATTTTGAAGCCAATGCAAAAGATGGACATGGGGTGGATTGGCCTGTGCGTTACAAAGAAATTGAGCCATGGTATGATTATGTAGAAAAATTCGCAGGCATTAGTGGAAATAGAGATGGCTTAGCCGTTTTACCTGATGGACAATTTTTACCAGCCATGGATTTGACTTGTGTGGAGAAAGATGTAGCTGCAAGAATTAAAGATATTTACAAAGGGGCCCGTCACTTAATTATAGGTCGTACAGCTAATATTACTGTACCGCATGAAGGTCGCCCTGGTTGTCAGTTCAGAAATAAATGTTGGTTGGGTTGTCCTTTTGGCGGATATTTTAGTACACAGTCTTCTACTTTACCAGCTGCGATGGCAACGGGTAATTTAACTTTAAGACCTTGGAGTATTGTTACTGAAATTAAATACGACAAAGATAAAAAGCGTGCCACCGGTGTTACCGTATTGGATGCAGAAACCAATAAAACAATTGAATTCAAAGCAAAAATAATTTTTGTGAACGCGTCTACTTTAAATAGTACTTGGTTATTGATGAATTCAGCTACCGATGTTTGGGAAGGCGGATTGGGTAGCAGCAGTGATGCCTTGGGTAAAAACTTAATGGATCACCATTTAGGCATTGGCGCTGGTGGAACTGTAGAAGGGTATGAAGACAAATACACTTTTGGTCGTCGCGCCAATGGTTTTTATATTCCAAGGTTTAGAAATGTGGGTGATGACAAACGTGACTATGTGCGTGGTTTTGGTTACCAAGGTAGTGGAACAAGACAAGGTTGGAAACATGATGTGGCTGAATTTTCTATTGGTGGTGAATTCAAAGATGCAATGACTGAACCAGGTGGATGGACAGTGGGCATGGGTGGTTTTGGTGAGATGTTGCCAGACCCCACCAATAAAGTAACCTTGGATAAAACAGTGAAAGACAAATGGGGCTTGAATGTTTTAAACATCGATTGTGAGTTAAAAGACAACGAGAAAAAAATGCGTAAAGATATTTTAGCTGATGCGCAAGAGATGTTAGAAAAAGCAGGCGTGAAAAATGTTCAAGGACGTGAAGGCGATGGTACCCCAGGTAGAGGTATTCATGAAATGGGTACAGCACGTATGGGAAGAGATCCTAAAACTTCTGTATTAAATGGCAATAACCAAGTATGGGATGCGCCTAATGTATTTGTAACAGATGGTGCATTTATGGCAAGTTCATCTTGCGTAAATCCCTCTTTGACCTATATGGCATTTACTGCTCGTGCTGCTGAGTTCGCAGTAAATGAATTGAAAAAAGGAAACTTATAATTTTATAAAATTTTAAATATTATTTTATGATGAATAGAAGAGAAGCCTTATCAAGAGTAGCCCTTATCATGGGTGGCACTGTATTAGGCGCAGAAGCATTCTTATCAGGTTGTACCACAGGAAAAACTGGCCTAAGTTTTTCCGCCACTGATATTACTTTCTTAAATGAAGTAGCAGAAACCATTTTACCTGCGACCAGTACCCCTGGTGCCAAAGAAGCAAAAGTGGGTGAGTTCATGACCGTGATTGTCAAAGATTGTTATGAAGAAAAAGACCAAAATACTTTTGTGGAAGGCTTGAAAAAATTAAACGAGGCATCCACTAAAGCCAGTGGCAAAACCTTTGTGGAGGCCACTGCTGCTCAACGCCATGATTTACTGGTAGACTTAGACAAGGAAGCAAGTGCTTTCCAAAAAACCAAAAAGCCAGACGAGCAAAAACATTATTTTACCATGTTAAAGGAGTTGACCTTATGGGGATTCTTTAGCTCTGAAGTAGGTGCTACCAAGGTATTGCGCTACAATGCGGTTCCTGGAAAATACGATGGTTCCTATCCTTATAAAAAAGGAGACAAGGCTTGGGCAACTTCCTAGGCTGTCCTTTTTTAAAACATTTAAAATATTTTTATGAACAACTCAAGAAGAAATTTCCTCCGTCAAACTGCATTAGCCGGAGCTGCACTTAGTTTGCCTTTTCGCAATGAATTAATGGCCATGACTGGTAAAACCAATCCATTT
>CAINEG010000037.1 GCA_903847655.1 uncultured Bacteroidota bacterium | reverse complement strand
AACGAAGGTGCTGAAACATGGCTCAATGAATTAATATGGCGCGAATTTTATTTTCAAATTCTATTTCATCGCCCTGATGTCGCAATTGGTAAAGCATTCAAAAAAGAATATGAATCGATTGCTTTTGAAAACAATCCTGATTATTTTAAAGCTTGGACTGAAGGTAAAACGGGTTACCCTATTGTGGATGCCGCAATGAGACAACTAAACCAAACAGGTTTTATGCATAACCGGCTGAGAATGATTGCCGCTTCTTTTTTAGTCAAAGATCTCCTCGTTGATTGGCGATGGGGTGAGGCTTATTTTGCAGAAAAACTGATTGATTTCGACTTAAGCGCTAATAATGGCGGTTGGCAATGGGCAGCATCCACAGGATGCGATGCTCAGCCCTGGTTTAGAATTTTTAACCCAATTACACAATCCACACGGTTCGACCCTCAGGGGAAGTTTATTAAAAAATATATCCCTGAACTTAAAAAATGTTCTGATGACGAAATTCATGCGCCCTGGCTTAGCGATAAGTCTGATGAATTTGACTACCCCGCCCCTATTGTTGACCATGCCTCCAGAAGGTTTATGGCCTTAGCCCTTTATAAATCAGTTAAAAATTAAGTGTTGTTTTTATACAACAACAAAAGCTCCCGAGCCTTAATTTTCAATAACTTATGGACAAAAAAACAACATTCATAGATAATTTACCTAATCTTTATGAAACATCTATTCATGACAAAATATATTAACAAATTCCTTGCAGCAATCTTAGTGACTTTTTTCATGTTTGGTTGTGCTTCACAACAAAACAAAGATCCTCTCGAAGGTTTAAATCGAACAGTTTACAAATTTAACGATGGTGTTGATAAGGTTGCTCTAAAACCAGTTGCGCAAGGCTATCAGGCAATTACGCCTACCCCGGTTCAAACTGGTGTTAATAACTTTTTTAAAAATATTCGTGATGTAGTAACACTTGTAAACGAATTATTCCAATTCAAATTTAAACAAGGCGCCAACACAGCAGGTCGTATCGCTCTAAATACAACGGTTGGTGTGCTTGGTATATTTGATGTCCATTCAAAAGCTGGCGGCGCTAGAACTAAAGAGGACTTTGGTCAGACGCTTGGCTACTATGGTTTTAATAGCGGTGCCTACTTAGTGCTTCCAATTTTAGGTCCGTCTAGCGCGAGAGATGGGATAGGATTTGCAACTGATGCAATTTTCTTTGATCCAATTGGATATATTAATGATGACACAGCAAGATGGGCAACAGTCGCTGTAGCGGTGATCGATAAACGTGCCGACTTAATGGAAGAAATTGATATGCGTGACCAATCCTTTGATCCATATGCTTACATGCGGGATAGCTACATACAATATAGAGAAAATTTGGTTAAGGATGGCGTAGAAGATCCGAATGCCATTAGACCCTACACCGTTCCTTTCGGTAACTAATTAAACTTAGCTAGAAGCAATACTCATTGTTTCTAGCAAAACCGATCCCGTAAGTTTTGATCCATTTCTGTAAACGTCATTCCCAACCGCTACAATTTGCTTCAACATGTCCTTCATATTGCCCGCAATGGTAATCTCCTCAACCGGATAAGCAATCACACCGTTTTCAATCCAATATCCTGCAGCACCCCTAGAATAGTCTCCTGTGACCATATTGAGCCCGTGGCCAAGTAACTCCGTGACAAGCAGACCTTGATGCATTATTTTCATAAGATCTTGTAAATTTTTATTGCTAGTCTTAACAATTAAATTATGAGCGCCGCCAGCGTTGCCTGTTGATTGCATGCCGAGTTTTCGCGCGGAGTAAGAAGATAAAAGATATCCATTAACAATCCCTTGATCAATTAATAATCTTTTGTGAGTTGCAACACCTTCATCGTCAAACATGGAGCTTGCATCCCCCCTTAAAAGAAAAGGATCTTCTTCGATGGTGAGATGATCACTGGCTACCTTTTCCCCAAGTGAATTTAAAAGAAAAGAAGATTGACGGTATAAATTACCGCCCGAGATCGCTGAAATAAGAGATGAAATAAGTCCCGCAGCTATAGGTGCCTCAAAAATCACTGGGGCATGACATGTT
>CAINEG010000036.1 GCA_903847655.1 uncultured Bacteroidota bacterium | reverse complement strand
CTTTATCGGCGGCAGAAAAACTAGTAGGCAATAAATTAATGGGTCCGTAAAACAAACTTTTTTTAGCATCGGTCACTACCATGCTTTGCATTTGCGGGATCATTTTGATTACCAATGATTTTGGAAATACGATTCCAGCCTTCATCCCTAATTTGAAATTGCCTATAGCGGTATCCGCCCAAACAGAAAAAGCGTTTACTCTTTTTAACCAATCCTCATAATCTTTTACTTTTTTGAAGGGTTGTGCACCGGTGCCTGAGCCAAATTGAGCAATAATTAAGGGCAATGAATTCATTTGATTAAAGGGAAGGTATTCAAAATGAAACTTGCTACCCTCTAAATTTATTTCTAATTGATCTTTTAAAACATCAAAAGAAAGTTGATCATTGGCGCTTAAACTAGTACGGTCGTAATTTTTTAAACTATCTAAAAAACGTTGATTGAATTTTTTATATTCTTCCATTAAGGCTATAGCGCCATCATTGGGAAGTAAGTCGTTGTATCTTTCGTCACCAATTACGGTGGCATTCAGTGGGCTTTGTTTTAAACCTTCTTGATAATACAATTCGGTGAGTGCTGCAAAGCCTTTGTTGGCTTCGGTATTACTACTTGGGCCATTTTGCTGGCAAGCCAATAGGGTGCTTGTTAATAATAAAGCAAATACAATTTTTTTCATTTTACTTGGTTTTGGTAAAAATAAGCAAAATTGTAGGATTAAAAAGCTTGGAACTATTCAAAAAATCAACCCTTCCCTACTATTCCACCGTAACACTTTTAGCTAGATTGCGCGGCTTATCAACATCAATGCCTTTGGCCACGCCTACATAATAACTTAGTAGTTGCATGGGCACTACGCTTAATAAAGGGGCAATGACTTCGTCAATATCTGGAACAAACATGATGTTTTCTGACATGGTAGGTAGTACTTGATCTCCGATACTTGCCACCGCTATAATTTGCCCTTTTCTGGCCTTGATTTCTTGTATATTGGAAACCACTTTATCGTAATAAACATCCTTGGTCGCAATAAATACAACAGGCAAGGTTTCATCTACTAAGGCAATGGGGCCATGTTTCATTTCGGCCGCAGGATAGCCTTCGGCATGGATATAAGTAATCTCTTTTAATTTTAAAGCACCTTCTAAGGCTATAGGAAAATTGTAGCCTCGGCCTAAATATAAAAAGTCTTTGGCGTCTTTAAATTTTAAAGCAATTTTTTGTATCACCGATGTATCTGCTAAAATTTCTTTTACTTTTTCAGGCACTGATGCCAATTCATTCACTAAATGTAAATATCTATCATTGCTGATGCTTCCCTTGGCTTTTGCCATTTTAAGTGCAATCATGGCTAGTACCGTCAATTGTCCAGTGAAAGCCTTGGTACTGGCTACACCAATTTCAGGACCTGCATGGGTATAGGCACCTGCATGGCTTAATCTAGCAATACTGCTGCCCACTGCATTTACAATACCAAATATGAAGGCCCCTTTTTCTTTGGCACTTTCTAAAGCCACCAGGGTATCTGCTGTTTCTCCACTTTGAGAAATGGCAATAATTACATCACCAGGATGAATCACTGGATTGCGGTACCTAAATTCGGAAGCGTATTCCACTTCCACGGGT
>CAINEG010000035.1 GCA_903847655.1 uncultured Bacteroidota bacterium | reverse complement strand
GTGTGCTTGGAATGGCTACTGGTAGTACGCCAATTTTATTATACAAGGAACTAGTGCGATTACACAAAGAAGAAGGTTTAAGTTTTAAAAATGTAATTACAATTAACTTAGACGAATACTACCCCATCCATAAAACGGCCTACCAAAGTTATTGGAGCTTCATGCATCGTCATTTGTTTAGCCATATTGATATCAAACCAGAAAATATTCAAATCCCTAATGGCGAATGGTCTGAAGATCAAATCAAAGAACTTTGTGCAGGTTATGAACAAATAATAGAAAAATCAGGCGGGATTGATTTGCAAATATTAGGCATTGGTAAAAATGGTCATATTGGATTTAATGAACCAGGATCAAGTTTTCATTCAAAAACAAGGGTGATACACTTAGACCAACAAACAAGAATTGCAAACACCTATGAATTTCATGATTTGAATAAAGTACCTAAACTTGCCATCACGGTGGGTATTAGTAGCATCATGAAAGCCAAAAAAATTGTCTTATTGGCTTGGGGAAGTAAAGCGGATATTGTAGCAAAAGCAGTAGAAGGAAATATTACAGAACAAGTACCTGCAAGTGTTTTACAAAACCATGATGATTGTACTTTTGTTATTGATGAAATAGCAGCAACCGATTTAACCAGAAATAAATCTCCATGGCTTACAGGAAGCACCGACTGGACACCTGCTTTAATAAAAAAAGCTGTTATTGAACTTGCTTTAAAATTAGATAAAACAATTTTAAGCTTAACGGCAAATGATTATACTGAAAACAGTTTGGCTGACTTATTAGTTTTGAGAGAATCTGTTTACGATATTAATTTACAAGTATTTTATATGCTAAGGGATACCATAACTGGTTGGCCAGGTGGCAAACCTAATGTTGTTATACCTGCGCATCCAGAACGTAGTAATCCTTTTCCAAAAAAGGTATTGATCTTCTCTCCCCACCCTGATGATGATATTATAAGTATGGGTGGAACATTTATGCGATTACAAGATCAAGGTCATGATGTTCATGTAGGATATCAAACCAGTGGTAATATTGCAGTGACCGATGAATTTGTTACACGCTTTTTAGATTTCGCCGTTGGTTTTGAAGATTTGTTTGGCATTGACAATAAAAAAAGTCAAGAAATTTTAACCAATGCCCGTGCTTATTTAGCAAGTAAAAAATCAGACCATATTGATACTGCAGAAATTAGGGCGATCAAAGGACTAATTCGTCGCTGTGAAGCAAAAGCAACTTGTCGCTATGTTGGCTTAAAAGATGAGAACTACCATTTTTTAGATTTGCCTTTTTACGAAACAGGCGCTATTGAAAAAAAGCCAATGAGTGAATTAGACATTAAAATCACCATGGACTATTTAAATAAATTACAACCACATCAAATTTATTGTGCAGGTGATTTAGCTGACCCACATGGCACCCATAAAGTTTGTTTAGAGATTATATTTGAAAGTTTACGCCGACTTAAGGCATCTGGCGCAGCATGGATTAAAGATTGTTGGGTTTGGTTATATAAAGGTGCATGGCAGGAATGGGATATTGCCGAAATTGAAATGGCCCTTCCAATGAGCCCAGATCAGGTATTAAAAAAGCGTTTTGGAATATTCATACATCAGTCCCAAAAGGACAGTGTACCCTTCCAAGGTACCGATGCAAGGGAATTTTGGCAAAGAGCCGAAATTCGCAATGCCAATACCGCAGAAATCTATGCACGCCTAGGATTGACCAAATATGCTGCTATTGAGGCATTTGTACGCTGGCATTATTAGAAATTAGTCCCGATAATTGACTTTTTCCTTGGGGGAATGAGGTATTTCAAATATATTTGCACCCCCTATAACTAGGGAAATGGCTGCGTAGCTCAACTGAATAGAGTACCTCACTACGGATGAGGGGGTTTTAGGTTTGAATCCTAACGCGGTCACAAAGCCCCACG
>CAINEG010000034.1 GCA_903847655.1 uncultured Bacteroidota bacterium | reverse complement strand
TTGAAAGAATTAGAAGACAAATGGCATTTCACTAGCTTAGAAAAAATATTCTTCGAAGAAAAAATATACAAGGAATTAGAGAAAAAACATGCTACTTGGGACAAAGTGATAGAAGCCATTGACGAAGCCTTCCAGCCTTTTAAGAAGAAATTTAAAAAGCCTATTGAACGTGCCGATTTATTAAAATTAACAGATAAGCCAGTAAGAAGAATCTACAAATTGGATATTGATGAATTGAATGCACAAATTAAAACCATCGAAGAAGAAATTAAAGAAGTGAAAAATCATTTGGCCAATTTGGTGGATTATGCAGTAGCTTATTATGAGAATTTAGCGAAGAAATATGGTAAAGGCAAAGAAAGAAAAACTGAAATTAAAGAATTTGATACCATTCAGGTGAAACAAGTGGCCATTGCCAATACTAAATTATACATCAATCGAGTAGAAGGTTTTATTGGAACTAGCTTGAAAAAGGATGAATTCTTATTTGATTGTACTGACTATGATGACATCATTGCTTTTTCAAAGTCGGGGGTGATGAAAGTGGTAAAAGTATCTGATAAAGTATTTATTGGCAAAGACATCATCCATGCAGCGGTATTTCAAAAAAATGATGAGCGTACTACTTACAATATGGTCTATGCCGATGGCGCTTCAGGAATTGCTTATGCTAAAAGATTCAATGTAACTGGCGTGACCCGTGACAAAGAATATTTCTTGGCGAAGAGTGCTGAAAAATCAAAAGTGCATTATCTATCCATTAACCTAAATGGCGAAGCAGAATCAGTAAAAATTATATTAAGCCCCAATTGCTCGGCACGCATCAAAGAATTTGATTTCTTTTTTGACTCCTTGGAAGTAAAGGGCAGAAGCAGTGTGGGCAATCAAGTGACTAAATACCCAGTAAAGGCAGTTAAATTGAAAGAAGCGGGCAAAAGTACTTTACTTGGCAGAAAGCTTTGGTTTGATGACAAGTTTGGCCGTTTAAATACCGATGAAAAAGGAATTTATTTGGGTACCTTTGAAGACGAGAAATTACTGGTCATTACCAAGGACGGGAATTACGAGGTCACTGATACCGAAGTAAGTCAAAGATTTGATCCTGAAAAAGTAATTTTTATGGAGAAATTTGATCCTGAAAAAATAGTCACCGCTGTATATTTAGATAAGGATAAATTACAATTCAATATTAAACGCTTCTTAATTGAAACGACCACATTGAAAACTCCTTTTACTTTTATTAAAGAAGGCGCTGGTAACTACTTGGTCACCGTATCAACTTTCGCAGAGCCCATACTGGCCGTAAATACAGGAAGAGGTACACAGGTAAGAAAAACCAAGTTTAAAGTGAGTAAGATGGTGGATGTGATGGGATGGAAAGCCATTGGTACAAAGTTGGTGGACTTTTCAAAGACGGTAGAAATGAATTGGGAAAATAAAGTGGTGATTAAAGATCCCAATGATGCACAACCAGAATTGTTTTAAAATTAAAAATATACCATGTCAACAATTAATGTAGGTCAGTTTAATTTGATGCGTGTAGACCGAAAAGTTGATTTTGGTTTTTATATGGATGATGGGGCCGAAGGTATTTTATTGCCTAAGCGATTTGTGCCTTCAGGACTTCAGATTGGTGATACCATTAGTGTTTTTGTTTACCATGATTCTGACAATCGTCTGATTGCTACTACTCAAGAGCCATTAGCAGTAGTGGGCGATATTGCCGCATTAAAAGTGGTAGAAGTAACTTCTCAAGGTGCCTTCTTGGATTGGGGCTTAATGAAGGATTTGTTTGTGCCTGTTTCGCAACAATTGTCCACCATGCGTTTGGGCGGCAAGTACTTAGTGAAATTATACATTGATGGGCAAACAGGTAGGGTTGCCGCCACAGAAAAGATAGACAAACAAATTAGCAACGATCATTTAACGGTGAAGGAAGGAGAGAAAGTAAAAGTGCAAGTGTACCGTGAATCTGAAATAGGTTATGTAGTCATTGTGAATCAAGTGCATCAAGGATTAGTGTATAAAAATGAAGTATTCACACATTTGCATATTGGTCAATTTATTGACGAGGCCTTTGTCAAAAAAATTAGAGAAGACAATAAGTTGGACATCGGATTAGGTAAACAAGGGGGTGAAAAATTAGCCTATGACAACCAAAAAATAATTAGTTTATTGAAATCGCATAAAGGCTTCTTGCCCTATCACGACAAATCTGCACCAGATGATATTTATGCATTTTTTGGAATGAGTAAAAAAGCATTTAAGATGAATGTTGGGATGTTGTATAAACTTAAATTAATTACCATTGAAGAAGATGGAATTCATTTAGCGCCAGAAACAACTGCAACTGCAGAAACAGCCGCTGATTAAAATTTATCCTATGAATAAGGAAGTGTATATAGTTTCCGCAGTAAGAACACCCATTGGTTCCTTTGGGGGTTCCTTGAGTACTTTATCTGCTACAGCTTTAGGTGCAATAGCCATCAAAGCGGCCTTATTAAAATCGGGCTTAGCTGCAGAACTTATAGACGAAGTAATCATGGGCTCAGTGATACAAGCTGGATTAGGACAAGCACCCGCTAGGCAGGCAGCAAAAATAGCGGGCTTACCAGACAAAGTGATTTGTACCACCATCAATAAAGTTTGTGCCAGTGGAATGAAATCCATTGCCATTGCAGCTCAAAATATTCTTTTGGGGGATGCTGATATTATCATTGCTGGTGGCATGGAAAGCATGAGCAATGTACCCTTTTACAATACGAACCAACGATGGGGTAATAAATATGGTGATACCATCTTACAGGACGGATTGGCTAAAGACGGATTGGTGGATGTGTATGATCAAGTAGCCATGGGCAATTTTGCCGATCTCTGCGCAGCTAAATATGAAATTTCAAGAGCTGCTCAGGATGAATTTGCCACCAACAGTTATAAAAAAGCACAAACAGCATCAAGTAATGGTTGGTTTAAAGAAGAGATTGTTCCAGTAGAAATACCCCAAAAAAAAGGTGCGTCCATTATTATTAATCAAGATGAAGAACCAACTAAAGTTAATTTTGAAAAAATTGCTCAATTAAATCCTGCATTTACTAAAGAGGGGACAGTGACTGCAGCCAATGCAAGCACCATGAATGATGGCGCTGCTGCCTTGGTTTTAATGAGTGCAGAAAAAGCAAAGGCATTGGGTATACAACCCATTGCCATTATCAAAGGATTTGCTGATGCTGAGCAAGATCCAAAATGGTTTACGACTACACCCGCTTTGGCCTTACCAAAAGCTATAAATAAAGCAGGCTTAAAAACTGAAGCCATTGATTTTTTTGAATTCAATGAAGCTTTTTCTGTCGTTGGACTAGTCAATACAAAAATTTTAGAATTAGATATGAACAAAGTAAATGTTCATGGTGGTGCCGTGGCCTTAGGTCATCCTTTGGGTTGTAGCGGTGCTAGAATAATAGTCACCTTAATTCATATATTACATAAGAAGAAAGCAAAATATGGGGCTGCTGCAATTTGTAATGGTGGTGGTGGGGCATCAGCAATGGTGATAGAAGCTATAATTTAATTATTTATAACTTAGCCTGTTCCTCAATTTCTTCCATTTGAATTCCTCCATGACTTTCATCGAAAGTACATTCGCCATTTTTTATCAGCAAAATTTGCGGAGACTCATGAAAAACTTTAAATTTTTCAGCAATTGCCTGAGAAATGGGTCTATAATTTAGCAAATCTAAAAAATGAAAATTGATATTTTCAGGAGTGGCAGACCTTTCTAATCTAGCCAAGGCCATTTTGCTGATACTGCAGGTAGTACTGTGTTTGAGGATCAATTGAGGCTGTTGAAAAGAAGCGGCTGCTATGGCTTCTAGTTGGTCAATATTCGTAATGGGGTTCCACTGCATAAATAAATTATTAAAACACAAATTTAATAAATTTAAACCAGCTTATTTCATTCAAATTAATGATTTTGCTTAGTAAGTTTACTTAACTTTACTTGATATAATGAATACCATGAAATTAGAACTTTCAAGACCTATTTGCTTTATTGATTTAGAAACGACAGGCATCAATGTAAGTACCGATAAAATTGTTGAAATAGCGATTGTAAAAATAGCACCAGATGGTAGCAAACAAGTGAAAAGGAAACTTGTGAATCCTGAAATGTCCATTCCAAAAGTAGCATCAGACATTCATGGCATTTCCGATGAAATGGTGAAAGAAGCGCCCACCTTTAAACAAATCGCCAACGAAATCAAACAGTTTATTGAATTAAGTGATTTGGCTGGTTACAATAGCAATCGTTTTGATATTCCGATGTTAAATGAAGAATTTTTAAGAGCTGGTATTTCAGTAGACATTGAAACTAGGAAATTATTAGATGTGCAGAAAGTGTACCATATGATGGAACAAAGAACGCTATCTGCTGCCTATAAATTTTATTGCAATAAAAATTTAGAAGACGCCCACAGTGCTGAAGCCGATGCCTCGGCCACCTGGGAGATATTGGAGGCACAATTGGAAAAATACCCGCAAATAGGCAATACGGTGGAGGCTGTGGTGAAATTTACCGGGGAAGACCATATTGTAGACTTTGCTCGACGATTTGTATTTGAAAATGGGGTGGAAGTGTTCAATTTTGGCAAACACAAAGGAAAGCCTGTCACTCAAGTACTTAAGGAAGAACCCCAATACTACGATTGGATGATGAAGGGTGATTTTGCCCTACATACCAAGCAAAAATTAACTGAAATATTGAACAGATCCATCCTTCATAAGTAGAGCTTAGAAAATATCCAAAAAAACCTTAATTTTATCGATATATCCCCCTATAGCGTGAAAAAAATTATTATAATACCTACCTACAATGAAAAGGAAAATATTTCTTTAATTGTACACGCTGTACTAGGTTTAGCCGCAGCATATCATATTCTAATCATTGATGACAATTCCCCTGATGGAACTGCAGAGATTGTTAAAGGTTTACAAGCTAAATTCTTAGATCGTTTGTTTATAGAAAGCAGGGCTGGGAAATTAGGTTTAGGCACCGCTTATATCCATGGTTTTAAATGGGCGCTGGACAATAACTATGATTATATTTTTGAAATGGATGCCGACTTTTCTCATAACCCTACCGATTTAGATCGTTTATTAGCAGCCTGTGAAAATGGAGCAGATGTGGCTGTTGGAAGTAGGTATGTGAAAGGCGGAGAAACAGAGAACTGGCCATGGGATAGAAAATTATATTCTTGGGGTGGATCTTTCTATACACGTTTGATTACCTGTATGCCCATTAAAGACCCCACTGCTGGGTTTGTTTGTTACAAAAGTAAAGTAATTAGAGACATCAATTTAGATACGATTAAATTCATTGGCTACGCCTTCCAAATTGAAATGAAATTTGCAGCCTGGAAATTAGGTTTTAAGATCAAAGAAGTGCCGATCACTTTTATAGATAGGAAAATTGGTGTTAGTAAAATGTCTAAAGGAATTATCAAAGAAGCCATGCTAGGAGTATTGAATATGCAATGGCAGTCTGCAACAGGACGTTTTGTTAAAACAATAAAACGCATTCGTGTCAACTTTTAGAAAAGCACTCTTACAACTTCATGTGTTTGTTTTATTGGCAGGACTTACTGGTCCTTTAGGTTATTTAATTCAATTGAATGGTTTAGTATTGGTTTTTTATCGAATGTTGATTACTGCTTTTGTTTTGTGGACCATTTATTTTATCAGAAAAAACAAAGCCAATTATTCCAAAAAAATCAAAACTCAACTCTTAGGTATTGGTGCCATCATCGCATTACACTGGGTTTGTTTTTACGGCAGCATTAAATTAGCCAATGTATCCATTGCACTAGTTTGTTTTTCAAGTACCAGTTTGTTCTCCTCCATACTAGAACCATTGTCAAAAAAATACAAAGTTCAAATAAAAGATATACTGATTGGCTTATTAAGTTTAATTGGCATATTATTGATCTTTCATTTTGACAGTAAATTTAGAGTAGGTATTGTGGTGGGCTTACTCTCTGCTTTATTTGCAGCCATTTTCTCTATACTCAACAAACGCATTACAGCCCATGTAGATGTCCATACTATCCAAACTTTTGAAATGACAGGGGGTTTGTTATTTTTAATGCCATTTGTATTGATACTAAGTGCAGTGAATCATTTTAATCCAATTTTAATTACACCCACTGCAACGGATTGGGGATGGTTGTTCATCTTAGCCATTGGCTGTACCGTCATTTCTAATTATCTAATGCTTTCAGCGCTTAAACAGATTAGCGCTTTTACCTTAAATGTAAGTTTGAATTTAGAGCCTGTCTATGGCATTATTCTTGCCTTTGTCCTATTCAAAGAGCAAAAACAATTGGGTGCTAGTTTTTACATTGGCTTTGCTTTAATTGCCTTGTCTGTGCTTATACAAATGATTCGTATTGTAAAACAGCATAAACTAAAACCGATAAGTTAATTTCTTTAATTATACGCTTCAAAATGATTAGAACTCATAAATAAATCCAATAGTGGGCGTAATTAAAATATTGTTGTTGTCGGTTAAAGTTGGAATAGCATTAGAACCATCTTTTTTTAATGCTAAGCCATCTGTAGTTTTGAAGGTGGCATTTTCATTGTAAGAGAATATATAATAGGGAGGCGCTACCGATTTTGCACCATACCAATTAGTCACATCGATATAAAAATCAAGGGTAGATTTTTTAAAATTGTATTTTTTATCTAATCTCAAATCACTAGAATTAAAATTTTTAGTTCTTAAACTATTTAGCCTTGAATAGTCCAATACGCCCAAACCAAGGGTGGCAAAATTAAGCTTACTTGCATTCATATCATAAGGGGTATAAGGGGTACCTCCTTGATATCTAAATTTAATGCCTAATTCCCAATTCTTATTAAACTTATAGCCGCCAGTTAAACTTAATAAATGTATATTTTCCCATGAACTTGGAATATAATTACCAGACTGATTACTATAATAACTTCTAAAGAAACTATAGCTCATAATACCATAGAACCTTTTGGTTAATTTTTGTTGAGCAAAGAGTTCATACCCATAAGTTTTACCGAGTCCATTGGTACTAATATCTTCATTGCCCAAGATATTGAAATCTGCGCCTAAATTGGACAAACTAATTCCTTTTTGAACACTCATGGGCACATTATGGTATTGTTTGTAAAATACTTCTGCAGTAAAGCGAGTGGCTTCTGATGGTATATATTCAATGCCTGTTACATAATGTGTACTTTGAATGTAATCGGCATCTCTGTTGACGTAATTGCCATTATTATCTTTGAAACCTAAAGCGGTATTGGGGGCCATTTTATAATAATTGCCCACAGAGGCATTCCAATTTAATGCATCGTTGATCACCCAGCTTAAACCCAATCTTGGAGAGAGTTGATTCATAAATCGGTGCCCCTTGGTCGTAAAACCATTCCCATCGGTTCGAATGCCTGCACTGATCCCTAAACGGTTGTCAAATGCTCTTTTTCCTAATTGAAAAAAGGCACCATATTTATTGTAATTAAAAGCACTCGCATATTGAATATTTATGGGCTCTGCTAAATTTTTTGATCCCTCTATAGGAATTACACTATATTTTAATAATTGATTGGTACTATTGTCATAGCCCACATTTTTAACATCAAAACCTGTCGTCCATTTTAAACCCAAGAAGTTTTTTGTTATATCCCATTTAATACTGTTTTCAATATCATTGGAAGTATAGTCAAAAGTTTTCTCTCCTTTAATTGGATTTAAATTGTCCTCATATTTTTCATTTAAATTATTTAAATGATTTCTACTAATGGAGAAATTCCAATAACCATTCCCAATTAGTTTTTTCAAAGAAGCACCTACCGTATAACTCCATTGATTGATAGAGGGGCTGGTATTTAATGCATATAATTTTTGCGGGGTAGCATTTTTTGGGGCTGCAAATGAAAATTCATCTATGGCACCTACCCCTAAAAAGGTCAAAGTAGTTTTTGAATCTATAGTATGCGTTATTTTATATTGAAAATCCCAAAAGTTGGGACGGATAGGCAAGTCCAACGCCTGGAAAAGAAATTGTAAATAACTTCTTCTAGCAGAGATTAAAAAAGTGGTTTTGCCAGATTTGGACAAAGGCCCTTCGAAAGTGGTAGCAAATTCAGTCGCACCCAATCTGGTATTTCCTTGAATTTTTTTACTATTGCCTCTTTTTTGTTTGAATTCAAATACGGAAGACAAGGCATTGTCAAATTTTGCATCAAAGGCGGAGGTAGAAAGTTTGACCTCGTCAATAAAAGAAACATTTAAAATACCTTGTGGGCCACCTGCGCTACCTTGTGTACTAAAATGGTTGATGATTGGAATTTCTATACCATCTAAATAAAATACGTTTTCATTGGGCGCTCCACCTCTTACAATAATATCATTTCTAAAACCAGCACCTGTACTTGCTGAACCAGTGACGCCTGGTAAGGATTGTACCACTTTTGAAATATCAAAATTACTTCCTGGATTGGATTTTATTTCTTCTGCTGTCAATCGTTGTACACTCAAAGGAGTTTCTAGGGTGGCTGCACGCACTGTTTTTTTATTCCCACCTACTTGTACCTCTTTTAATACAACATCACTAGGGGTTAATTCGACAGTAGTACTGTTTTCATTTCCTGTACTCACAATAATGTTGAATAAGGTCAAAGGCAAACTTCCTAAAGATGTAAATTTCAATTGGTATTGACCAGTGGGAATAGATCTAAATTGGAAATTACCTGCACTATCAGTAGAAGTGGAATAGGGGCTATTGAACAACTTTACAGTAACTCCGGCAATTGGTTTTTGGGTATTTTTATCAACGACCCAACCAGATAGGTTTCCTTTTGTTTGGCCAAAACTATAATTGAACAAAATTATTAACCCAATAGTGAATATCCATCTCATATACCTATCAATTTTTAATTAAAACAAATAAATAAATTAAAAGTTTAAAAAAAACGAATAATGGAGGATTTATTTGCTTTTGAAAACAGCTTTATAAATATTGGAACCATTGTCTATTTGGATCCCAGGCTTCGAATGCCTTTGCTACGGCTGCTAAAAATTTAGAACCCATGGCTCCATCTACAATTCGATGATCATAACTCATGGATAAGAACATCATATGCCTCACTAATATTGCATCACCAGAAGGAGTTTCTACCACTACAGCGCGTTTTTTTATGGCACCTAATGCTAAAATGGCTACCTGTGGTTGATTAATGATGGGGGTGCCCATTATACTACCAAAAGAGCCCACATTGGTCACTGTAAATGTTCCGCCCTGGGTATCCTGTGGTTTCAATTGATTATTTCTAGCTGCAATGGCTAGATTATTCACGGCTTTACTAATTCCTACAATACTTAATTGATTGGCTCCTTTTATCACGGGAACAATTAAATTACCAGAGGGGAGTGCCGTGGCCATGCCAATATTGATGTCTTTTCTTAATATAATTTGATCGCCTTGTAAACTGCTATTGACCATTGGATACTGTTCAAGAATACCAGCGATGCATTCTAAAAACATAGGTGTAAAAGTGAGTTTAATGCCTTCTCTTTTTTCAAACAGTTGCTTTACTTTATCTCTCCAAACCACCATATGGGTGACATCTGCTTCGACAAAAGAAGTGACATGTGGACTGGTCTGTACGCTATCCACCATGTGTTTGGCAATCAACTTACGCATCCTATCCATTTCAATAATTTCAGTTAACCCTTCCACCACCACATCAGCGGGATTGGCTAATTTTGCATTCAATGATCCACCAAAATTTACATCCTCCTCATTGTAGATGGTACTAGGTTTAGTTAAAATATTTTTTGAATCATTATTATTTTGATTTTCAATAGTTTGACTATGATTACCTGTAAATTTTTTATGCTCTATATAAGCAATAATGTCTTTTTTGGTCACCCTTCCTTGAGCACCAGTTCCTTGAATGGTTTGTAGCTCTTGCATGCTCACTCCTTCATTCTGTGCAATATTCATCACTAAGGGAGAATAAAATTTTGCTTCACCCTCCAGCGTCTCCTTATTTAATTCATTTTTGAGGGAAACTTGGGGCTGTTCTGGAATATAGGGTATAGGCGGCGTGGGCGTTAATGCTTCAATGGATAAAGTTTCGGCTGGTGCTATTTTTTCATAGGTGGCATCTAAAATGGTCGCTGTTGTTTCTTGAACTGCTTTTTTGGATTCAATCTTAGCGATAATGGTGCCAATGGGTACTACGCTATTGACTTCGAATAAAATTTCAACAATAATCCCTTCAGCGGTAGAAGGTATTTCACTGTCTACCTTATCTGTTGCAATATCCAATAATGTTTCGTCTAATTGTATAGTATCACCCACCTTTTTGTGCCATTTTAAAATGGTCGCTTCCATGATACTTTCACCCAACTTAGGCAAAACCAAATCGACAATGGGCATAAGGGTTAATTTTAGCAAAAATAAGACTAAATCTTATTGATTATTAGCAACCTAAGTAAATTTATAGCCTGAGTAGCGGTAACTTCTATATTTCTAGCTCTGTCAAACCTTAAATAGAAGACTTTTGAGACTACTTTTTCCTTATTGGCCACACCTATCCAAACCATGCCCAAGGGCTTTTCGTTGGTTTGGCCAGATGGCCCCATGATCCCACTAACGGAGATAGCATAATCTGTGCCCATTTTTGACCTTACCGCAAGGGCCATTTGTTCCACCGCTTCTTTGGAAACAGCACCCACGGTTTGTAAAATAGTGGGGGATACATCCAAAAATTCGGTTTTGATTCGATTGTCATAACTAATGACTCCACCTGTATAAAATTGAGAAGAGCCAGCATGTTTTGACAATAAATGTCCAATAAAACCACCTGTACAACTTTCAGCAGTGGCTACTGTATGATTATTAGCTTTTAATAGGTTTCCAACTACTACTTCCATGGATTCATCTTGATCTGTCACCAGGTATTCTGCCACTGCAATTTTTAATGATTCAAATTGACTGTCCAATATATTATTCAAGGCCTGCTCATCTTTATTGGACGTGGTCAATCTTAAGCGTACCATGCCAAATTTGGGCAAATAGGCCAGCTTGATACTTGCTGGTAAAGCCTGTTCAAAAGGAGCAATCAATTCTGCTAAAAAAGACTCTCCAATTCCTGCGGTTAATAAAGTACGGTGTCCTATAAAATTTGAACTAAAGTTTTTTTGAATAATGGGTACTACCAATGTTTCAGTCAACCATTTCATTTCATGGGGCACCCCTGGTAAGGAAAAGAAAAAGACGCCATTTTTTTTAAACAACATTCCCGGTGCTGTGCCTTTTTCATTGAATAAAACTTCACAAACATCAGGCACTTCGGCTTGTTTGCGGTTTCGATCAATCATGGGGCGCTTGTGAATGGTCTCAAAAATATGGGTAATATGAGCAAGGCTAGGTGCATGCACGATCATCTTACCGCCAAAATAATTATTCATTAAAGGTTTAGTAATATCATCTGCAGTTGGTCCTAAGCCTCCAGTAATGATAACAATATTATTTTTTAGTGCAGCTGCATCTAAAGCGTCTGTAATGGCTGAAGCGTCATCTCCCACAGCAATTCTATTGATTACAGAGACCCCAATTTTATTTAATGCTTGTGCAATAAATGCGCTATTGGTATCAATGACCTGTCCAATTAATAGTTCATCCCCAATAGTAATGATGCTGGCATTGATTGACTCCATGAATTCTTCTTATTAGGTTGCAAAGTAAACTAAAATGTAGGGGTTTAACTAAAATAACTGCTTAGTTTTTCATGCATTAAAGGGGGCATACTCGCCCTTTTTCCTAGTTTTTCATCCATAAAATACAGCTTCACCATACCAATGGTCAAAAGCTTACCTTCTTCGTTGTAAATTTCTTGATCAAATACTATTTTATGGTCATGAGGCAGTTCTTTAATTTGGGTCTTTACCATAATCAAATCATCGTACCTGGCAGGTCTAAGGTATTTAATGTTTAATTCTACCACGGGCAGCATAATGCCCATTTCTTCAATAATTTTATAGCTAAACCCAAGTGCTCTCAAGCTTTCCACTCTGCCAACCTCAAAATATTGAGCATAGTTACCATAGTATACTACATTCATTGGATCGGTTTCTGCATACCTTACTCTAATTGCTGTTTGATGTTCGTACATTTTTTATTGTTATTGTGTACAAAATTACGAATGAAATCTGTTTTTCCACAATATGACTTATTATTTAATCGTTTTATCAACAGAGCTTAATTTTAGGATATTATTAAACATAGCCCATACATGCGATTTATACGTCATTCCATAATTTTTCTTAGTCTGGGTCTATTCTGTTCCCCCATAACTTATGGACAAAACGGACAAATCAATCATCCATTGAATGGACTTTTTGAAAAAGGAGTTCAGGATTTAAAACAAGGCGATACCATTGCTGCCTTTCAAAACATTCAATCTGCTTATACTTTTTCACCTCCTACGGATGATATAAGCTATTACTATTTTGCCTTGTCTTTAATTTTAGACAAACCCAATGCGGCAATTGCAGCTGTCAAATGGTTAAGCGAAACCAAGAATAAAATTTACAGTGCTCGGATCAATTTTTTACTGGGCAAGTATTATTTTAAAAAACAAGATCAAGCCAATGCCTTTAATACATTTGCTCAGGTACCCATCGAAGACTTGGAAAATAGGGAGCTCATTGAAATGTATTATTACAAAGGGTACCTCTACTTCAAAGCAGGGGATTGGGAAAAAGCAACAGGCTTATTAAACAGTGTAAGTCAAATCAAAGAAAGCTCCTTTTACACAGATGCCAATTATTATGCAGGATTTATTGCCTTGCAAAAAAAGGACTTCCCACTGGCTTTAAACTGTTTTCAAATTGCTTCTACTAATAAAGCCTATATTAGTTTGACCCCTTTTTACATAAGTCAGATTTACTATTTTATGGGGGATGTGAATGCAGCCATGACAGCCTGTTCTTCAGCTTTAGCACTTCCTGGCCAATATTATAGTGCACAACTGCAACAGTTAATGGGGCATTTGTTGTTTGAAAAGAAGGAGTATACAAAAGCCATTCCATTTCTTTCTTATTATGTTGGTACTCAATCTCAAGCTGACAAACAAGATGTTTATCAATTGTCTTTTTGTTATTTTCAAAATGAACAATGGCAAAATGCCATCGAAGGTTTTAAATCATTGGCGTCCGTTGATGATTCCCTAGGACAAAACAGCATGTATTTATTAGCTACTTCTTATTTGAAACTCGACGATAAAAATGGGGCAAAAAATGCCTTTCTTTTATGTGCAAGCAAGAGCGAAAACTTAATTCAAAAAGAAATCTCCTTATTTAATTATGCAAAATTAAGCGCAGCATTAAAAGAATATGGTAATGCGATCACCGCTTTAGATAAGTTTATTGAAAACTATCCAAATTCAACAGCGATTCCCGAAGCCAAGGCTTTATGGGTAAGCGCTTTGGCCTTAAGCAACAATTATGAACAAGCATTTGATGCCTACAATACAATTGAACAACCTTCCTTAGACTTATTAAAATTATATCCTACCATCTTGTATGGAAGAGCTACGATGTATTTAAATGAAGGACAAATAGAAAAAGGATTCGGTTTATTGTATCAGTTATTGCATATACCTTATAATTATAAAGTTTTACCTGCCACCTTATTTTGGCTAGGCGAAATTTCCTACAAAATGGGTAGGATACAAGACGCTACTGATTATTTAGAAAAATTCTTGTTGAATCCAATTGATTTAGGCGAAATAAATTTATTGCATGCCAGGTATACTTTAGGCTACTGTTATTTAAAAAGCGGCGAGTATGTAAATTCATTAACTAATTTTTCAGCCCTTGTGAATGCTATTCCTGCTTCCAATGCAGACAAATATCAAAAAGATGCTTTTGTAAGAGTAGCAGATTGTCAAAAGATGTTGAAATTAATGAAACAATCACTGACTTCTTACCAAGAAATCATTGATTTGGGTTGGTCCTATATGGATTATGCCACCTTAGAAAAGGCCATCTTACTAGGGGGTATGAACAAGCCAAAGGAAAAACTGAATATCTTGACCAATTTTGATCTAAAATTTCCTTCCTCTAATTACTTAAACGAGGCAAGAATGGAATTGGCTGACACTTATATTAATCAAGAAAACTTTCAAGAAGCCATTGCCCCCTTGGCAAAAATTACTTTGGATAAGACAGCAAGTAGCTTTTATCCTCAAGCTTTTTATAAACTTGGGTTGGTTTATTTTAATTTGGATAAGAATGAAGTGGCATTAGAAAACTTTAGGGAACTGTATACCAATTACCCAAAATCAGTGGAAACCGACAATGCACTAGAAATTATTAGAAATATATTTATTGAAGATCAAAAACCTGAACTATTTGTTCAATTCATGACTGAATTTGGTAGGCCTTTATCCTATAGTGAACAAGATTCATTAATCTACAGAGCTTCATTAATCAAATACGAACAAAATAAATATACAGAAGCTGCACAGGGATTTAGTAAATATTTGATCAGTTTCCCCAATGGGAAATATCAATTGGATGCCAATAACTTCGTAGCTGAAATTAATTATGCGCAACAACATTATGATACTGCAGCCATTTACTTTGCTAAGGTAGCAGATCAAGCACCCAATAAATTTGCAGAAAGGGCTTCCTTATTGGCTGCAAGGCTGAACTATTTCAATTTTAAGCAATACCCATTGGCTCAAAAATATTTTACTATCTTAAATACCATTGCCACACAGCAAGAAAATAAAACAGAAGCGACCAAGGGATTATTAAGATGTGCTTACAAAGCCGAAAATTGGGTTGAATCTGCTAAAGTGGCCAATTTAATATTAGAGGACAAATTAAGCGCCACTGATGATATCGAAATGGCTAGTTTGTCTTTTTATCATCTAGCAGTATTGAATAAAGACACCAGTATAGCCTTAGATTGGTTGTCAAAAGTGATCAAATCTGGGCATTCTCTAAATTCAGCAGAAGCACATTATCTGTTGGCACAATTGTATTTAGCGCAGCATAAATTGGTTTTAGCAGAAAAAACCGCTTTTGAAATGATTAAAAAACAAGCGGCCTATGAATTTTGGATCACTAAAGCTTATATACTTTTAGGTGATATTTACTTAGCACAAAAAGATAATTTTAACGCCATTGCCACTTATAAAAGCGTAGCTGAAAATGCGAGTATCGAGGAACTTAAAATAGTGGCTGCTGAAAAATTAAAATTGTTGACCGAACAATCAACAATTAAATAAATTAATCTTATGAACCATTTTATAAAATATTTTTTACTACTCTGCTGTTTATTTATGTTTTCCACAAACATGGAAGCTCAAAAAAAACGCAGCAAGTCCACTAAAACCTCAGTGTCTAAAACATTAAAGGCTAAAAAAAAGAAAGCTAAAGGCAGAAAAAAGAAAATCAGATTAAACCCAATAGATAAAATTATATTCAAAGATCCTACGCCTTCAACTAACGAACCAGTCATTGTTTATAAGGCAGATACTGTTCCAGAAAAAGTAGTGAGTATTTTATCTGCTTTCAAGCCTCAATTAAAAAATGTGGCAAAAATTAGCTTTACAACCGCTACTGCTCAAACCGACACCACTTCTTTAATTTTAAATTTTGAAGTACCTAGTCAAAATCTTTCATTTCAATATCAACCCGTAGCCTTAGTGCCAAGAACTTATAAATCTTACCCCAACAAAGTCTCAAACAACTTAGCCACCCTAAAAATTGGGTATGGTAATAATGCGCATCATTTAATAGACATAAATTCTACCTTAACAGACCAGCATGCGAACTTACATAGTTTTTCCATCGTCAATGAATCTTCTCAAGGGCCTTTACATTTACAAAAAACAACAGACCTTGGTCTTAAATATTTAAGCGATTATACCATTAATCAAAACAATCATCTGCAATCCCAACTATTTTATCAAAATAGCCAAAGGTATCGATATGGCATGGTGGATGATGCGACTAGTTTACCCAATTCAAATTTTGACCAAGGTTTTGCACATGTCGGTGCTTCTTTTAAATGGGTTAATACCAATGAAAAGAACTTATTCTCTTTGCTTAGTCCAACTATTAAAATTGAACAATTTAATGGTACTGAACATGCGAATAACACCTGGTTTGAAATTTTCAATCCCTTGGCTATAAAATTTGACAACAAGAATCGATTCAACTTTAATTTCTCTTACAACTACAACCAATATCAATTACCCAATAAAAGCAAAATAAACAATGCCATTTTTAGAATGGATCCATCTTATGAAACTTTAAAATGGAAGACTACCTTTAAACTAGGTATAAGTCCTACGATAGCCAATGGGGAATATACTTTTACGCCTGCACTTAGTTTAAGCAGAAAATTAAAAGATACTAGCATCACTTTATTGGCTGGATGGAATACTATTTTAGTCAATAACCAATATTCCCTTTTGGCGATGGTCAACCCATGGATCAAGGCGCCAAGCGATATGAAAATTACCACCCAAGAAAAGAAAAATATTGACTTCGTATTTAATAAATCTAAACATTTGGAATATGGTTTTGGTATATCCTTGAATGATTATAGAAATTTACCTTTATACAATAGGGTATTGATGGATCGTTCTCTAAGCACTATCAATTCAATTCCTATCGGCTTGCAATACCAGCCCATTTTTGAATACAGGGCCATAACCATTGAACTAGTTGGTCATTGGAGATACCAAATGAGTGACCAGCTTTTATTTCAAAATAATTTCAAATACATTCAATTCAATTCTATCAAAGTAAATGACAAGCCTTGGGGTATTTTGCCCATGGAATTGAATTCTAATCTCACTTGGTCTCCCAACCACCGATGGACTTTTGATGGGGGTTTCAATTACATGTCAGGGGCTAATTTTTCTAATGATAAAAACTTACCTTTCAATGTCAACAATGCATTGGTGCTCAATGCAGGATTTACTTATCAATTGAGCCCAGTATGGAAAGCTTGGGCAAAAGGTGAAAACTTATTAGACAAACCCTATCAGCGCTGGGCAGATTATCCTTCTTTAGGCTTACAATTAATAACAGGCGTTGTATATTCGTTTCATAAATAAATTATGTTAGAACATTTAACCCAATATTTTGCTCAAAAAGGTCAATTGATATTCCCAAATATTGGTGTGCTTCAACTTGAAAAAGAAGAAGCCAGTTGGGAAACAGCAGTTTTATTGGCACCTAAGGAAAAGATTGTATTTAACCAATCTTCCGTCAAGCCTTCAAATTTATTTTATCAATTCCTTTCAGAACAATTGTCTGTTTCAACTGATCTAGCCATGATTCAATATCAAGAATTTCTAGACCATGCTTTTAGTGCGGACATTGCAGCATTGCAAATTGGTAATTTTGGTACCTTGTCCAAACAAATGGATACCTATAGTTGGTCAGCTACATTTGATTCTAACCTATTTTATAAAAATATTGACATCGCTCCACAAGAAATGGCAGCGCAACAAAATGTAAAAACAAAAGGCCAATGGTATTGGTGGGCAATATTTTTAGCCTTAGTTGCCATTATTTCCATTTTATATAAATCTTTATCATTTGAATAGTTATTTAAATAAACAATTTGCTCCTTGTCCCATTTGTAACAGAGAGGATATTGGTTTTTTAATGCATAGCAAAGACTATTCTTTAACTGGTGAAAGTTTCCAGATCATTCAATGCGCTCACTGTAATTTAAAATATACCGATCCTATTCCTACTAAAGAGTCAATAGGGCCTTATTATAATTTCCCCACTTATATTTCTCATACAGATGATCAAACAGGATGGATCAATAAAATTTACCATAAAGTAAGAACCAGAACCTTGGCCCAAAAAACTAAATGGGTGCAGTCTTTATTTACTGGATTAAAAGGCCATTTATTAGAAGTTGGTGCAGGTACAGGCGCTTTTGCGCATGCCATGACTAAAAAGGGTTGGGAAGTTAATGCACTAGAACCTGATGAGGCTTCAAGAATACGTGCTTTTAACAATTATACAATTAAAGTGGAACCCATTGAGGCCTTGTTTCAATTGAATGAAAACAAATACGATGTAATTACACTTTGGCATGTTTTAGAACATGTGCATGATTTAAATGAATATATGGCCTGTTTTTATAAATTACTCAAAGCCAATGGTAGATTAATTATTGCTGTGCCTAATTATACTAGCTATGATGCTGGATATTATAAAAAATATTGGGCAGCTTATGATGTGCCTAGACATTTGTACCATTTTTCGCCAAGCGCAATGAACTTTCTTACAAAAAAGTTTAATATGGAGGTAAATCTAATTAAACCAATGTGGTTTGATAGTTTTTATGTGAGTTTATTGAGTGAGCGTTATAAGAAATCTGGTTTACTTGGGATGATTCGAGCAGTGATTATTGGAGGTATTTCAAACCTTTTTGCATTAAAAAATAACGATAGAGCCAGTTCTATTGTGTATGAAATAAAAAAAACCCATAACACTTAATATTACTATTGGATAGGGTATTACTTAATTTTCAATTCAGCCATCACGGGCCAACATTTTCCAGTAATAAAAAAGGTTTGGGTACTTTGTTTATAAGCAATCCCATTTAATACATAGCCAGGATCGATGGTCAATGGATCATATATCACTCCGGCTTGAGCCAGTAAATTACTAAAGTCAACAGTATTGCTTACAATCCCAGTAACTAAATCTATTACAATAATGCTATTACGGCCATAGACATTAGCATAGAGTTTCCCATTGACATATTCTAATTCATTGATATTACTGACATAACCGAAATTATTAAAAACCCCTAAAGTTTTTTTGATGGCAAAACTAGTAGGATCCACAAAATAAATATTGCTCTCCCCGGTAGATACAATCAATGAAGTATCATTGTGGGTCAATCCCCAACCTTCATAGGGCCAATACAATTCTTTCTCTTTGATCAAGGTTTTGGCATTGTACACAAAAACTTTATGATTTTTCCATGTCAATTGATAAATTTTACCATTGAATAGGGTAGTGCCTTCACCAAAATCAGTGGCAGCTAATTTAACCTTGGTGCCAATTTTTTTTTGATTGGAATCCAAAATATGTAATAGGCTTTTACCTTCTAATCCGGTACTTTCAATTAAAGTATTCCCATTCCATTCCAATCCTTGGGTATAGGCACTGGTATCATGAGGATAAACTTTAACTAGCTCATAATTTAAATTAATAGGGGCTGCTATTGCATTTTCTTCCAAACTTGCTTCATTATTGTTGTTGTTACAAGCAAGCACCAATACAGTGGTAGTCAATAATAAAGCTATAGGTTTAAACATAGAAAAGTATTGATTAAACATTGAATCTAAAATGCATTACATCACCATCTTTTACTAAATATTCTTTCCCTTCAATTCTTAATTTACCGTTCTCTCTGCAAGCTGCTTCACTTTTGTATTTGATAAAATCATCAAAAGCAATTACTTCCGCCTTAATAAACCCTTTTTCAAAATCGGTGTGAATCACACTGGCCGCTTGTGGTGCTTTCCAACCTTTCTCAATGGTCCAGGCACGTACTTCTTGAACCCCAGCTGTGAAATAGGTCTCTAAGTTTAATAATTTATAGGCAGATTGAATCAGTCTATTCAAAGCAGGCTCTTTCATTTGGTATTCTTCCATAAACAAAGCCTTGTCTGTAGGATCTTCCAATTCTGCAATTTCAGCTTCGATATTATTACACATGATAATTACTTGGGCGCCTTCTTCTTTGGCCATGGTCACCAATAGTTCAGAATATTTATTACCAGTATGCATCGATTTTTCATCCAAATTGGCCACATACATCACTGGCTTTTCTGTCAATAAAAAACTATCGGCAATCGCGAGGGCATCTTCTTTAGATAAATTCAAAGATCGAATGCTTTTACCTTGTTCCAAATGTGTTTTGCATTTTTGTAAAACCTCCAATTCTACTTTTGCTTTTGGATCGGTCTTGGCCATTTTCTCGCAACGTTGGATTTTTTTATCTACACTGTCTAAATCTTTCAACTGCAATTCGGTCTCTATAATTTCTTTATCTCCAATTGGATTGATGATACCTTCTTCTCTCAATACATTTTCATCTTCAAAACATCTAATCACGTGTATGATAGCACTTACTTCTCTGATATTGGCTAAAAATTTATTACCCAAACCTTCGCCTTTACTGGCGCCCTTTACTAAACCTGCAATGTCTACTATTTCCAATTGGGTAGGGACTATTCTTTCAGGAATGATTAAATCGGCCAATTGTTGCATTCTATGATCGGGTACATCTACCAAACCTACATTGGGTTCGATGGTACAAAAACGATAATTGCTTGCCTGTGCTTTTGCACTATTACTTACTGCATTAAATAAGGTTGATTTTCCAACATTGGGTAATCCCACGATGCCTGCTTGTAAAGCCATAAATTCTGTTGTTTTAAGAGCGCAAAAATACAAATCTAATCTCAAAATGGGCTATATTAGTAGCATAAACAATGGAATATGGCTTTGAATATAATTTGGATGGCTTTTTTTGTGATTGCCTTTGTGATTGCCCTGTTTAAATTGGTCATCTTAGGCGATACCAGCATCTTTAAGCTCTTGGCCGATGGGATATTTGATGCTGCTAAATCATCGGTGATGGATGTCGCATTTCCCTTAGCAGGCACCATGGTCTTCTTTTTAGGATTGATGAATATTGCAGAAAAAGCGGGGGCCATTCAAAAATTAGCCAAATGGATGAATCCATTCTTAAGTAGATTGTTTCCAGGGGTACCGGCCAATCATCCTTCCATGGGGCATATGGTGATGAATTTTAGTGCCAATATGTTAGGTTTAGACAATGCAGCTACACCATTTGGTTTAAAAGCGATGGAAAGCCTACAAACTTTGAATCCTGAAAAAGAAAAAGCCACCAATGCACAGATCATGTTTTTGGTATTGCATACCAGTGGATTGACCATTATACCCTTGACGATTATTTCCTATCGATTGGCAGCCAATTCTCAAGATGCTGCCAGTATATTTATTCCCTGTGTTTTAGCCACTATTGGCACTACACTAGCATCCATTATTATGGTCGGTTGGTATCAAAAACTAAAATGGGATAAAGTATTGATTGGCTGGTTATTGGGTTTAGTAGTTTTATTAGTGGGCGTAATGATAGGAGTGAGTGCTTTATCCACTGCCCATAAAGAAGTTTTTTCGAAAGTAGTGGGCAATGGTTTATTGTTAGTTATAATTGTTGGAATTATTTTAGGTGGGGCCTATAAAAAAATTTCTGTTTTTGATGCATTTATCGAAGGTGCTAAAAATGGCTTTGAAGTAATTGTAAAAATTATTCCCTATTTGGTCGCTATGTTGGTTGCCATCAGAGTATTTAGAGACAGTGGCGCCATGGGCTATATCATCAGTGGGTTTACTTATTTAATTCAACTCACTGGAATGAATACCGATTTTATTGGCGCCTTGCCCGTAGCCATTATGAAACCATTGAGTGGGAGTGGATCCAGAGGAATGATGTTGGACATTTTTCAAAACCAAGGGCCGGATTCTTTTGTAGGTAAACTAGCTTCCATTTTTCAAGGTTCTGCAGATACCACTTTTTATATCATTGCACTTTACTTTGGAAGTGTGGGCATTAAAAAAATTAGATATGCTTTATGGGCAGGTATTTTTGCAGACTTGATAGGGGTAGTCATAGCCATACTCATTGGCTATGTGTTTTTTAAATAAATTATTTACCCTCGCTCATTTTCATCACTTCTTTCCATTCTTGATCGGTCACAGGTTGAACCGATAAGCGCCCTAATTTTACCAAGGCCATATTGGCCAAATTGGTATTGGCTTTAACATCCGATAATTTGACAGGATGTTTTAATTTTTGGTGGGGGGCAAAATCTACTGCCAACCATGCGGTTTCTTCGGTGGTAGGATCTTGATAGGCTTCTTTAATCACTTTGGCTATACCCACAATCTCCATGCCTTCATTGCTATGGTACCAAAAAGCAAGGTCTCCTTTTTTCATGGATCTTAAATTATTGCGCGCCCCATAATTTCTTACGCCATCCCAAAATGTTTTTTTATCCTTATTAAATTGTTCCCAAGAATATTTAAAAGGTTCTGATTTGATTAACCAATAAGCCATAATTGGGGTGTATTTAAAATGAATTTGTACAACTAATAACCACTGGCCAACACATCTGCCAAGTGCATTATTTTTAAATGTTGACCATTGAATCTCAATCGTCCTTCGATATGCATCAAGCAACTTAAATCGGTACTGATTAAATACTCCGCTTCGGTTTGTAGTGCATTTTGTATTTTTTGATCGGCCATAGAAACACTGATGGTATCAAATTTTGCAGCAAAACTTCCACCAAAACCACAACAGGTTTCTGTTTCGTTCATTTCAATCAATTCCAATCCTTTGACTGCGGCCAATAAATCGCGGGGTTCTTGTTTAATAGTACATTCTCTTAAAGCAGAACAACTATCATGGTAGGTGGCCTTGCCTTCGAATTGTGCACCCAAATCTGTCACATTTAAAATTTTTACCAAAAATTCTGACAACTCAAACATACGGGTAGCCACTTTTTTAGCAGGGCTTTGGAAAGCATTGTTTTCAAATAATTTTCCATAATTATTTCTTACAAATCCTGTACAACTTGCACTTGGACTCACAATGTAATCGGTGCCATAAAAATCTTGTACAAATTTGGTACACACATCTTTGGATTCACTCCAATAACCAGCATTAAATGCAGGCTGACCACAACAAGTTTGTTGGTCATTGTATTTAACAGTGCACCCAGCTTTTTCTAATACTTTAATGGTATTGTAGGCGGCTGTTGGATACAATTGATCCATAAAACAGGGAACGAATAACTGAACGGTCATAAATCAAAAATAGGAATTGTGTGCTAAATTATAGCTTAAATTAAAAAGGCATTCTCCACATTTGGTGGAGAATGCCTTTTTACTAGTTTTTTGGCTCAGCTTAGGGCTGAATCTTCAATCTATTGATGTATTTATCTGCACTAAATCCTTTCTCAGATTTAGGGTATTTTGATTTGATGTCTTTATAAATAGCAACGGCATCCTCTGCTTTACCATTTAATTCTAATAGGGCAGCTGCTCTAAATAAATATTCAGAAGAAATGGCTTCATCTTCTGGGAAATGGCCACCTGCTTTTTTATAATAGTTAACGGCTTCCTCGTTATTCTTTAATTCTGAATAAGCATCTCCAATGGTACCATAAGCGATGGCTTGTACTTGTTTTGAAGAAGTCGAAAAGTCTTTTAAATATTCGATTGATTTATTAAAATCATTCAATCTATAATAACTAATACCCGCATAATACTTTGCTAAATTGGCAGCTTTTGTACCACCAAATTGTTTAAGCACATAAAGAACTCCTTTACTTGATCCATCTCCATTCAAAACTAAATTAGAAGAATCTACAGCAAAATACCTTTCAGCAGCATACATCGCATCTGCTGCTTTTGCTTCTCTAGGATTTTGATACAATTCGGTATAGCCAAAATAACCAGCAATGACAATCACCACAATGCTCAATGCATAGGTAAGTGCTTTTTGATTCTTTTTAACAAAATCTAAAAATGGATGCTTCTCGTGTTGTAATTCGCTCATGTTTATATATTAATATTAATCTACAATAAATGGATAAGATGAATCAATGTATACATCTTTTAATAATTCACTATCATCTGGCCAAGGACTTTCTTCTGCAAATTTTACCGAGGCATCAATAAGTACTGCAATTTTATCATCAATGGCTTTTAATTCTGTAGCAGTTGCGTAATTGTTTTCTAAAATGGTTTTAGAAACTTTAGTAATCGGATCTTGGTCTTTGTATTCTTCAACTTCGTCCTTTGAACGATATTTTTGTGGGTCTGATACAGAGTGTCCTTTGTACCTGTATGTTTTCATTTCAATTAGGGTAGGTCCATCGCCTTCGCGCGCTCTTTTAGCAGCTCTAGCAATCCCTTCGTGAACCGCTTCAGGAGACATCCCATCTAATTTATCTGCAGGCATTTCATACCCATCTGCCAATTTATAAATATCAATCACATTACTTGTTCTTTCTATTGATGTTCCCATGGCATAGTTGTTGTTTTCACAAACAAAAATGACAGGTAATTTCCAAAGCATTGCTAAGTTAAATACCTCATGCAACATTCCTTGTCTTGCAGCACCATCTCCAAAAAAACAAACCACTACATTTTTTGAACCACGGTATTGTTCTGCAAAAGCCAATCCAGCACCTGTGCCTATTTGTGCACCCACAATGCCATGACCTCCATAAAAGAAATGTTCCTTGCTAAAAAAGTGCATGCTGCCCCCTTTACCTTTAGACACACCTGTTGCTTTTCCGTATAATTCAGCCATACCCGCATTTGGACTCACTCCTTTAGCCAAGGCCAATCCATGGTCACGGTAGCCAGTAATAAAAGGGTCTTCTTGATTGGTAGCCGTCATACATCCTGCAGCAATGGCTTCTTGGCCTACATAAGCATGGTAAAACCCACGGATTTTACCCGCCATTTTATACATTTCCTCCGATTTTAATTCAAATTGGCGGATTAACTGCATTAGTTCGTACCAATACAGGTAAGTTTCTTTAGAAAATTTTTGGGCCACAGTCCTTTAATTTTGAGCAGCAAATATACTGATTTCTATCATAAAATAGAGCAAAAAACAGTCCTTTACGCTTCTTTTAAAAATGGGTATTGATAGTCGGTAGGTGGATTAAAGGTTTCCTTAATCGTTCTGGCGCTTAACCATCTGTATAAATTGAGCATACTGCCTGCTTTATCATTGGTTCCAGAAGCCCTAGCACCCCCAAAAGGTTGTTGACCTACCACCGCACCAGTGGGTTTGTCATTGATGTAGAAATTTCCTGCGGCATGTCTTAATTTGACTGTTGCCAATTCAATGGCTTTTCTGTCTTGTGCAATGATGGCTCCAGTAAGTGCATATTTGGAAGTACTATCTAATATTTTTAAAGTGGCTTCAAAAGCTGCTGCAGGGTAGGTATATATAGTCAAGACTGGTCCGAATATTTCTTCACACATGGTTGTGTAATTTGGATCGGTGGTCTCTATTACAGTAGGTTCAATAAAATAGCCTTGTTTTTTATTATAATTACCACCCACTAAAATTTTTGCCTTTTTATCTTTTTTAGCACGGTCAATGTATGCTGCAATATTGTCAAAAGATTTTTCATCAATCACTGCATTCACAAAATTAGAAAAATTTTCAACCGTACCCATCTTCATTGTTTTGATGGCCTTCACTAATTTTTCTTTGATGGCAGGGGCAAGATTAGAAGGTAAATAAGCACGAGAAGCCGCAGAACATTTTTGTCCTTGGTATTCAAAAGCACCACGTGCTAATGCTGTAACTACTGTATCCACATCGGCAGACTCATGCACCATCACAAAATCTTTTCCTCCAGTTTCTCCAACAATTCTTGGATAAGATTTATAATTGGCAATATTTTCTCCAATCTGTTTCCACATGTAATTAAATACACCCGTACTTCCTGTAAAATGAACGCCCGCAAAATCAGGATGCGCAAAACAAGTAGCACCAATGGTTGGGCCATCCACATATACGATATTAATTACCCCATCTGGTAAGCCTGCTTCTTTTAAAATACGCATAAATAATTGTGCAGAATAGATTTGGGTATTAGCTGGTTTCCAAACCACCACATTGCCGCACATAGCTGCAGAGGCAGGCAAGTTTCCACCAATGGCAGTAAAATTAAATGGCGTAATGGCTAATACAAATCCTTCTAGTCCACGGTATTCCATTCTGTTGTGAATGCCCGGCCCAGAAACAGGTTGTTGTTGATAAATTTCACTTAAGAAATGCACATTGAATCTTAAAAAATCTATTAACTCACAGGCTGCATCAATTTCTGCTTGGAATGCATTTTTACTTTGTCCAAGCATGGTAGATGCATTCATTTCGAAACGATATTTGGTAGCTAACAAATCGGCGGCTTTTAAAAATATATGTGCTCTTGCTTCCCAATTCATATTGGCCCATGCATTTCTCACTTTCAAGGCAGACGTAATGGCTAAATTGACTTCTTTTTTGGTACCAATATGAAAATGACCTAGGGTATGTTTTATTTCGTGTGGTGGATGAATGGCTTGTTTCACTCCAGTTCTGATTTCCTTGCCATGGATGACCATGGGAATGTCTAAAGATTTATTCTTTAAATCGGCAATGGCTTTTTTTAAAGCTATTTTTTCTGCTGAACCAGGGGCATAGCTTAATACAGGTTCATTGATTGGACTAGGATAGTTGAAGGTGCCAAATTGCATAGTATTAGGTATTAGATAACAAAAATAAGCATAAAATGAACACGTGTTAGGAAGTTCTAGAATTTGATAAAACTTTGTCTAATTTTACGATACAATCCTTCAAAATGCAATACATCCTAGTAGACATAGCAGACCGGGGCAATTTTTATCCTTTTAGTCTTACACAATCTTTGGCAAGTATTAGAGTAGGGGTATTTTCATTACAAGAAAGATGGGAACAACTCTTAAAAACATCCACTGGTATTTATACTGACCATTATTTACAAGTATTGTACGAGGATAGTGAATTTTTAAAGCACAATGAATCCCTTTATTTTATTAATATCACCTGCCTACCCACAGAAGAAATTATTACCAAAATCAATCAGCTCAATGAGGGTGAAAAACTAATGAGCGAAACTGGAAAATGGATCGCCACAAAATCAACAGAGCGGTCTTTTCAGAAAATTTTATTGGCCAGCTTGCCACCCATCACAGTGAAGGATGTAAGCTTTATACAAGATCAAATGCACTTACTTTCCCTGCATGCTAAATGGATTGAAAGAGACTTTGCTTGGATAAAAAATATTCGATCCTCTGCATCCATTGATCATAGCAACAAACTAGTCCATGCAGATAATATTTTTATTGAAGCAGGGGCTACTGTTTTATGTTCTAATTTAAATGCAAGTGAAGGGCCTATTTATATTGGAAAAGAATCAATTGTAATGGAGGGTTGTTCCATCAGAGGGCCATTTGTATTAGGCCAAAAAGGGGTAGTGAAAATGAATACAAGTATTTATGGAGCCACCACTGTTGGGCCCTATTGTTTGGCAGGTGGAGAAATTAAAAATAGTGTGCTGATGGGTTATTCCAATAAAGGACATGAGGGTTACTTAGGGGACAGTATCATTGGCCATTGGTGTAATATAGGCGCAGGTACTTGCAATAGCAATATTAAAAACACCGCTGGCATAGTACAACTATGGAATGAATTCAAGCAAGAATGGGAGGAAGTAGGGCAGAAAATGGGGATGCTGATGGGCGATTACAGTCGTTTTGCCATACAATCTAGTATCAATACAGGTTCTTATGTTGGGGTCAGTGCCAATATTTTTGGCAATGGCCTTTTACCTAAAAATTTACCCAATTTCACCTGGGGTATCCTTCCGGGCTATCAATTAGAAAAAGCAGTGAATGATATAATCAATTGGAAAAAATTGAAAGGGTTTACTGTCACAGAAGCGGAGAAAATGGTTTTAAAACATCTATATAATCAAACCCATCATCACTAAACCTTAAACAGGAAGTAAAATAGCCAATTTTGGCCACAAAATTTGATTACCTTCGCAGCGCTAAATCAATAGCCATTATTTAATATATTTTTGACCATTTTATGAGAAAACAAATCGCCGCAGCCAACTGGAAAATGAATTTAACTAGTTCAGAAGCTAGCCATTTATTGAACGAATTATTGGCTACTCCACATGATTTAAAATCAAATCAAGAAGTTGTTTTTGCAGTGCCTGCCATTTATATTCCATTGGCAGTTTCAGTCTTAGCTGGTAAGCCAAATATTTACATTGCAGCCCAAAACTGCCATCAAAAGTCAAATGGCGCTTATACAGGTGAAATTAGTGCCCCCATGTATGCTTCAGTTGGGGTGAAACATATTGTTATAGGCCATTCAGAAAGACGGGAATATTTTGCTGAATCAGATGCTTTATTGGCTGAAAAATTAAATGCAGTCTTGGCCATTGATAGTACGCCTATATTTTGTTGTGGTGAACCCTTAGCCATTAGAGAAGCGGGAACACAAAATGAATTCGTAGAAGCCCAATTAAAAAATGGATTGTTTCATTTATCTGCAACAGAAATAGTAAAAGTGGTGATTGCCTATGAACCCATTTGGGCCATTGGTACAGGTAAAACAGCCTCTAGTGCTCAGGCACAAGATATACATGCTTTTATAAGATCTTGTTTTGCTGCTAAATATGGTGAAGCAGTAGCCAATGAAATTTCTATTTTATATGGTGGAAGTGTTAAAGCTTCTAATGCCAAAGAATTATTTGCTCAACCAGATGTAGATGGAGGTTTAGTGGGAGGTGCATCCTTAATAGCCACTGAATTTGCAGCCATTATCAATGCATTAAAATAGAATTTAAAAGCCTAGTTTCACCTACATGAAGAATATTAGAAATTTTTGTATTATCGCCCATATAGATCATGGTAAAAGCACTTTGGCAGATCGTTTATTAGAACATACTAAAACTATTACCGAACGTGAAATGATGAATCAGGTCTTGGATGATATGGATTTAGAGCGTGAGAAAGGAATTACTATTAAGAGCCATGCCATTCAAATTAATTATGTACACAACGGCATCACTTATAATTATAATTTAATTGACACACCAGGTCATGTTGACTTTAGTTATGAAGTAAGTAGGGCCTTAGCGGCTTGTGAAGGGGCTTTATTATTAGTAGATGCATCACAAGGCATACAAGCACAAACCATTAGCAATTTATATTTAGCATTGGATAATAATTTAGAGATTATTCCAGTGATTAATAAAATTGATATGGATGGTGCAAAAATTCCAGAAGTAACCGATCAAATTATTGAATTAATAGGCTGTAAGCAAGAAGATATTTTATTAGCTAGTGGCCGTTCTGGCATTGGTATTGAAGAAATTTTACAAGCCATCGCAGTTCGAATACCTGCACCAGTGGGTGATCCGGAAGCTCCACTACAAGCCTTAATTTTTGATAGTGTCTTTAATAGTTTCCGTGGTATTATTGTTTACTACCGTATTATGAATGGGGTATTAAAGAAGAATGATAAAATTCGTTTTGTGGCTTCTGGGAGAGATTACAACGCAGATGAAGTGGGCGTTTTAAAATTAGCCATGACACCTAAGGCTGAAGTAAGAGCAGGAGATGTGGGCTACATTATCACTGGGATTAAAGTGGCTAAAGAAGTTAAAGTAGGAGATACCATTACCTTGGCGAATAATCCTGGAGAAATGATCAATGGTTTTGAAGAAGTTAAACCCATGGTATTTGCTGGAATTTATCCAGTGAACACCGATGAGTTTGAAGAGTTAAGAGATTGTATGGAAAAATTACAATTGAACGACGCCTCTTTAACTTTTGAATTAGAAACTTCTCAAGCATTAGGCTTTGGATTTCGATGCGGATTTCTAGGACTACTTCATATGGAA
>CAINEG010000033.1 GCA_903847655.1 uncultured Bacteroidota bacterium | reverse complement strand
TGTAATTTTTATAATCGCTTAAATCCGATTGTATTGTTTTGACTTCTTTACATTTCTTATTTAATATTTCCAAAGACTTTTCACTGAGGTCAAAGGAGCTTACTTCGTAATTCTTTGAAAGGTCGATGGCCATGGCACGACCCACCATGCCTGCGCCTAAGATTGCTATTTTCATACTACCTGTTTTTATGTTGAGGCAAGGTAGTGAAATTTTAATCAGGTATGGAGAAATGGCAGCTAGAAATCAATGAAATATTACCTACATTTAAACAACCATTGTTTAAATACTAGACTATGAAAAGATTAGAATCGCTCGATTTTTTGCGTGGCTTGATTATGGTGCTATTGGCCTTAGAAAGTACAGGACTCTATGAACATTTATTCAAAGTCACGGAGCATAATTTTTTAAACGGTTTTTTTGTACAATTTTTTCATCATCCTTGGAATGGGCTTCATTTTTGGGATTTGATTCAGCCAGGTTTTATGTTTATGGCCGGTGTGGCCATGGCTTATTCTTTGCATCAACAAAAACAAGCAGGCGCTAGTTGGCAACAATCTTTTATTAAAATTTTAAAGAGATGCGGTTGGTTGTTTTTTTGGGGTGTATTGGATTATGCGGTAAGACCCAAAGGCTTATCCTTTGAGTTATGGGATGTGCTAACTCAATTGTCTTTTACTACCTTGGTGGCCTTTTTAATTTTTGAATGGAAAATAAGTTATCAAATAATTTTTTGCATAGGGCTATTAGTTTTAACAGAAGCGCTGTACCGTTTTACCCATGTACCAGGTTTTGACCAGGCTTTTGTAGATCAACAGAATTTTGGCAATTACATCGATACCATTTTAATGAATAAAATAAATGCAGGTGGATGGGTGGCCATCAATTGCTTACCCACTGCAGTGCACACAATAGCAGGGGCCATCGTTGGAAAAATATTTTTAGTTGGTAATCAGTCTAAGATCAAACAATTGTTTTATGCAGCTCTAGGTTGTTTACTGCTTGGCTATGGCTTAGATTTTATAGGCATTACACCCATCATCAAAAAAATAGCCACTAGCTCGTTCACCATTGTTTCTTTGGGTTGGTGTTTATTGGGCTTGTTACTTTGTTATTGGTGGATAGACTTATTGAATCACAAAAAGTACTTGTTTTTCTTTACCGTGGTAGGTATGAACTCACTTTTTATCTATTTGTTTTTTGAAATAGTCGCAGCCAGATGGTTCAATGAATACATTGCTAACATAAGCAATGGGGTCTTAGCCATGGTTTCTAGTTTTACCCTATTGAATCAAATTGTTTCCTCCTTGGTTATTTTTAGCTTGGAGTGGGGACTATGTTATTTTTTATACCAAAAGAAAATATTTTTTAAAGTATAATCAATGACTATTAAAGTTTATTGATCATATGCCCCAATATATCTTTGAAAGAAAAACCTTCGGTTAACTTTTCTTTGTTTAATTTTTTATTTTCCACCAAGGCCCATAAAATAAATTCTTTCATAAAATAAGCATCTTCTTTTGAAGTATCAGGTGCGTATTTTTTCATCAGGGCGTCTAATGGCTTCACATCATCTAATACTTTCTTGTATTGTTTTTCATCAAAGTCTTCGTATAATTCAAAGCCACCTTCTGCAATAAACCAATCTAGCAAGTCAGAGTAAGCATTTTTTTCATTTTGCTTTTCTAGTTTACTAATTTTTGGAAATTGAAATTTAAATAAAGTGCTAATAGCCTTTTCTATTAAAAGATTAGCAATGACTTCGGC
>CAINEG010000032.1 GCA_903847655.1 uncultured Bacteroidota bacterium | reverse complement strand
TTAGAAATTAAAAATGCTTTGTTGAAGAAGGATTTTGTAAAAGAAATTTTTGAAGTAGAAACCAATATTGTGATTGCACATATTGAAGGAAAATACAATGCTACTCAACTAGCAGCTGTCTTAAAAGAAAAAAATATTTTAGTCATTGCCATGACGCCTACCCTTGTTCGTTTTGTGATGCACTTAGACATTACCAATGAGCATTTAGCCAAGACATTAGCAACCATAGAGAAATTATGAAAGAGAAATTAGAAACATGTTAGAAAGAATAAACCCAACATCCACACAGGCCTGGTTCGTATTAAAAAAGCATTTTGAAGAAGAGATGAATCGCAAGCAAATGAAAGATTTGTTTGCTGCGGATCCAACAAGATTTGATCAATATTCAATTAGCACTTCAGATATATTATTTGATTACTCCAAAAATATTATCACCGACAAAACTTTACAATTGTTATTACAATTGGCCAAAGAATGTGGACTAGAAAAAGCCATCCAAGCGCAGTTTGAAGGAAAGGCCATCAATGAAACAGAAAACAGAGCCGTACTTCATACCGCACTGCGCGATTTTAGTTCAGCTACTATTTTAGTAGACGGAGAAAATGTACTGCCTGAAATTCAAAGAGTACAAAAACAAATGAAAACTTTTTGTAGTGCTATTCATAGTGGCGAGCATAAAGGGTATACAGGGAAGAAAATTAAAACCATTGTCAATATTGGTATTGGCGGATCTGATTTAGGCCCTGTAATGGTGACGGAAGCTTTAAAACCTTATTGGGTAGATGGTATTCAAGTTTATTTTGTAAGCAATGTAGATGGCACACATATTGCAGAAACTTTGAAAAAAGTAAATGCAGAAGAAACTTTATTCTTAATTGCCTCTAAAACTTTTACCACCCAAGAAACCATGACCAATGCCCATACGGCAAGAACTTGGTTTTTAGAAAAAGCGGTAGATGAAAAACATATTGCAACCCATTTTGTGGCCTTAAGTACGAATGAAAAAGCAGTGAATGCATTTGGCATTAGCAGTAAAAATATGTTTGAGTTCTGGGATTGGGTGGGTGGAAGATATTCTTTATGGAGTGCGATTGGTTTATCCATAGCATTAACCATTGGCTATGAAAATTTTGAAGCCTTATTGAAAGGTGCACACCAAGCAGACCAACATTTTAAAACTGAAAAATTCGAAAAAAATATTCCAGTAATCATGGCTTTATTAGGCATTTGGTACACCAATTTCTTTGGTGCACAATCGGAAGCCATCTTGCCCTATGATCAATACATGCATCGTTTTGCTGCTTATTTCCAACAAGGAAATATGGAAAGCAATGGTAAATATATAGATCGCAATGGCACTGCTGTTAATTATAGTACAGGTCCTGTAATTTGGGGAGAGCCAGGCACCAATGGTCAACATGCTTTTTATCAATTAATACATCAAGGCACCTTGGTGATTCCTTGTGATTTTATCGCACCTGCGATCAGTCACAACCCTATCGGTGATCATCATGATAAATTGTTGAGCAATTATTTTGCACAAACCGAAGCCTTATTGAATGGTAAAACACAAGCCGAGGTGACCGCCGAATTAAAAGCCAATAAAAAATCTGAAAAAGAAATTGAATTCCTTGCCCCCTTTAAAGTATTTGCAGGCAACAAACCCACCAATTCTTTTTTAGTCAAAAAAATTACACCAAGTACCTTAGGACTTTTAATTGCTTGTTACGAACACAAAATATTTACACAAGGCGTAATATGGAATATATTTAGTTATGACCAGTGGGGTGTAGAATTAGGCAAGCAATTAGCCAATAAAATTTTACCAGAACTTGTCGACAACCAACCTGTCAGTGGACACGATAGTTCTACCAATGGATTGATTAACCAATATAAGAATTGGAAAAAATAATTTAAATGGCCTCCACTATTACGATAAGAAATATTGAACTAAAAGACAATGTAGCCATTGCTTCAGTGATTCGTGCAGCATTAACAGAATTTGGCGCCAATAAACCTGGCACTGTTTATTACGATCCCACCACCGATCATTTATTTGAATTGTTTCAAAGCGCAGGATCCGTTTATTATATTGCTGAAATTGATGGAACCATCGTGGGCGGCTGTGGTATTTTTCCAACCGAAGGCTTACCAACAGGCACTTGTGAATTGGTTAAATTGTACTTAAGCAATACAGCAAGAGGTACAGGACTAGGAAAAAAATTATTGTTACAATCCATGCAATGGGCCAAAGAGAATGGATACACTCAAGTATATTTAGAATCCATGCCCGAACTTTCCAAGGCAGTCGCTATCTATGAAAATGTGGGATTTGAAAGAATGACTCAAGCCATGGGCAATAGTGGCCACTGCGGCTGTGATATCTGGATGCTTAAAAAATTATAAGAAAACGCGCTACTCCTAATTACCATTTGTCTACTTCCTCTGTGCTTAAATTGTCTCCAGCACTAGCAGGTGTATCTCTTGCTTCCAAAGGTTTCTTTTCGGTGATCACGATTTGTTCATCATGATCATGATCCTCCTGTACAGGTGTTGGAACAGGAGCAGCTGCTTCTGGAGTAGTTGGTGATGATGGTGTTAGGCTTGCCTCAGTATTAACAGCTGGTTCATAAGGCTCTTCACCCTCGTGATTAAATGCGTCAAAATCAAAATCGGGCATCAATTCTGTTTTCACAAAATCAATGGCTTCAGTAATGGCCTTGATGAACTTATTAAAATCTTCTTTGTAAATAAAAACTTTGTGACGATCGTATCCATTGTTATCAAAACGTTTTCTACTTTCTGTAATGGTTAAAAAGTAATCATTTGCACGGGTAGCCCTTACATCAAAAAAATAAGTTCTTCTTTTCCCTGCACGCACTCGACTACTAAATACACTTTCAATTTTGCGGTCGCTACTGTTGTCGTAATTTTCTTGCTCCATAATCTTTTACTGTATATACTAAAAATATAAAATGTTCTTGAAATATTGAAATTTTAATGCTTTAATTTAATGCATTTCCTTAGTTTGTTGAGCTCGATATAATTCGGCATACAAACCATTTTTGACTAACAAACTTTCGTGGGTGCCCATTTCTGCAATATGGCCGTCTTCTAAATATATGATAAGATCAAAAGGCATGCTAAAAAATATACGATGGGTAATAAAAATGGAAGTTTTGTCTTTAATATAGGATTGTAAGTTAAACAAAATGGCTTGTTCTGTATTGGCATCCACCGCACTCAAGCAATCATCAAAAATATAAATGCTCGGATTTTTGATCAAAGACCTTGCAATGGCTACTCTTTGTTTTTGACCACCACTCAAAGTAGTACCTCTTTCTCCTACCAAGGTGTCAAATTGATTGGGTAAGCTGTTGATTTCATTCAATACATGGGCCGCTTCGGCTGCCTTGTATACTTCTTCTTTACCCACCAAATTCGTCAAACCAAATCGTATATTGTTTTCGACAGAATCACTAAACAAGAAAACATCCTGTTGTACATAACCAATTTCTTTTCTTAATTGTTGCACATTCATCTTATTTACATCTACCCCATCAATGCTAATGGAACCTTCATTGGTTTCATACATTCGAGTAAGCAATTGTGCCAGAGAAGTTTTTCCTGCACCTGTTTTTCCAAGTACCAATACTTTTTGACCGGCTTTAATCGTCAATTCGAAATTAGATAGTCCATGCACACCAGAATGCGGATAAACAAAGCCAACGTTATTGAAATGTATATCGCCTTTAATGGCAGGAATGACCTGAGTATTTTTATTGGTGATGATGGGCTGAATGGATAAAAATTCATTCAATCTTTTTTGAGATGCAGCCGCGCGCTGAATCATGCTTGCAGTCCATCCAATGGCACTTACAGGGAAAGTGAGCATGTTGATATAGATCACAAATTCAATGACCGTTCCCACTTTTCTTGGATCATGCAATGCTTCCAAACCACCTAAATAAATAGTGAGCAGTGTACTTAAGCCTATCATCAATGCCATGGTAGGTGCGTAAAAAGCTTCCACCTTAGCTAAGCTCACTGCATTTTTACGGTATAGTTCGCTGTTGGCTTTGAAAAAACCAAGCATGGCTTTTTCCTGTACAAAAGATTTGATGACTCTAATACCAGAATAAGATTCTTGAGCATTGGTAGTTAAATCAGAAAGTTGACCTTGAATTTCTTCACTTTTTTTATTGATGATGCTATTGACAAAATAAATTGTGATGGCTAAAATTGGAAGGGGCGCTAACACATATAAACTAAGGCGTACATCCTTACTAAACATATTGTACAAGCAAAAGCCAATCAAGGAAACCAAATTAATCAAGTACATTAAAGAGGGGCCGGTATACATGCGCACCCTACTCACATCTTCGGTAATACGGCTCATCAAATCACCTGTGCTATGTGTTTTGTAGAATTCTGTGTCTAGTTTTTGGTAATGGTTATAGACCTGATTTTTTTGGTCATATTCGATATGTCTACTCATTACAATAATGGTTTGACGCATAAAAAACATAAAAATGCTTCTTACAATGGCCAAGACCAAAATGGTGATACTACAAAAAGTAATCAACCATCCAAAGCTAAAATTCTGGCTATTGCTTAAGTTACTAATCCAGTCGACGATTAATTCATTATGTATGGATGGGGCCGGCTTACCCCCAGGAAGTTTGGCTTGAACCAAACCCACCACATAACCCGTGATTTGAGGGGCTAAAACAGCCAAGTAATTGGTAGCAATGACCAATAGGATACCCGTAAAGAAACGAAACCTATACTTCCAAAAAAACACATTTAATGCCGATAATTCTTTCACCTAGACCATTTTTGTAAAGATACATGGTAGTCAATAAATTAGCTCAATTCTTTAC
>CAINEG010000031.1 GCA_903847655.1 uncultured Bacteroidota bacterium | reverse complement strand
GGTTTCGTTCTGCTCACTAAAAATTCAAGATCCACCATGGGTATATTGGTACCTAAATAATCTACATATATGCCATTTTGTTTTAATAAAAAATGTACATATAAAATTCCTAATTCATGGTACTCTGCTTCAGGCAAGAATAAAACCACCCTCTTTGTATATTTGGTTACTGGGGTTAATTTTTCTATACCATAAATAATTTTCTGTCTTAAGATATTGGTGGCAAGATGCTCCTGTGCTGGGTTGACATTACTTGTCATCCATAATATGCCTACTCTTTCTAAAAAAGAGAAGATAATTTCTATGATAGTTTTTTCAACACCCTTTTGCGCTATATAATTATCAAGTTGTTGTTCAAAGGATGGCATATTGAGTGAAACCATATCCTTAATCAAATTATTCACTACCCTTTCCTTCTGTGCATCCATCTGATTAATGGTAAGAATTTTTTCTTCCATTTGCTCAGGACTCATCTTGTCAATATGTGAAATTTTAAACCCGTATTTATTTAAAAACGAAACGTTTAAAATAACCTTTAATTCAACAGCTGAATAGGTTCTTATATTCGTCTCAGTACGAGAGGGTTGCAGAAACTTATAGCGCTGCTCCCATATACGAATGGTGTGGGCCTTGATCCCAGAAATTTGCTCTAAATCCTTGATTGAATAAGTTGACATACCATAAGAACAATCAATTTATCAAATTGTTCAGATTTTGTTTAAGAAAATGGTAAATGTCTGCCACAAACTAGAAAAAACCTACTTTTTTAGCAGTCTAAGGTATTCCCCATAGCCACTTTTGGCGTATTTATCGGCCAAAACCAATAATTGAGCCTTGTCAATAAAGCCCATTCTATAGGCTACTTCTTCAATACAGCCTATTTTTTGACTTTGTCTTTTCTCTATCACACGTACAAACTCGCAAGCATCAGCCAAGGACTCAAAAGTGCCTGTATCTAACCAGGCAGTTCCACGATTCATGATGCCCACCTGTAATTGCTTTTTTTGCAAGTATACTTTATTGACGTCCGTGATTTCATATTCCCCTCTTGGAGAAGCGGGTATATTTTTTGCAATCTCCACCACTTGGTTGTCATAAAAATATAAACCAGGCACTGCATAATTTGATTGGGGTGCACTTGGTTTTTCTTCTAAAGAAATGGCATTGTTATTGGCATCAAACGCTACCACCCCATAACGCTCAGGATCATTTACTTCATAGGCAAATACGGCCGCCCCATTCACATCATTAAAAGATTGTACCAACTTACTAAAGCCGGCTCCATAAAAAATATTGTCTCCTAAAACCAAGGCTACTTTATCCTTACCTATAAAATCGGCACCAATCACAAAGGCTTGCGCCAAACCATTGGGCACTGCTTGTACTGCATAATGAAACGAACAACCAATTTCTGAGCCGTCTCCTAATAATCTTTTGAATTGATCGCTATCCTCAGGTGTGGTAATAATTAATACCTCTTTAATGCCGGCTAATAATAAAACAGAAAGCGGATAATAAATCATCGGCTTATCATAAATAGGCATTAATTGCTTGCTAATACCCTTGGTAATAGGATACAACCTAGTACCTGATCCGCCTGCTAATATGATTCCTTTCATAAACCTAATTTTTGTTTTTTATTTGTGTTTATGTTTTCGCACTTGCGTGCTCAAATCATAACAGTTTTTCTACATACCTAAACTTTTCGAATATTCCGCAAAGCTTCCTAATGTTTTATCTTTTTCAGAAAATATTAATTCGTCTGTGGTTAATTTCCAATCTATGTTTAAATCCTTGTCATTATACATGATACCCACTTCGTTGCCGGGTTGATAAAATTTATCTACTTTATAAAAGAAGGTAGCTGTTTCACTTAAAACCACAAACCCATGGGCAAATCCTGCTGGAACAAAAAATTGTTTGTGATTTTCCCCTGTTAATTCAATGGCATAATGCTGACCGAAACTTGGTGACCCTTTTCTTAAATCTACAGCTACATCTAAAACTGCTCCCTCTAAAACCCTTACTAGCTTGGCTTGAGCAGCATCGCCCGACTGCATGTGCAAACCTCTTAGCACTCCTTTACTTGACTTAGATTGATTGTCTTGTACAAAAGAAATGTCTAAACCACTTGCCGCTTTAAAATCTTTTTGATTAAAAGTTTCTATAAAATAACCACGCGCATCTCCATGCACGGTATCGTGAATAATAAAACAATCTTTTAAAGGGGTAGCTTCTATTTTCATTAATCTAATTATAGTTAGTCATTATCTATTGTCGTACATGGAATTGTAATACTGTTGGTAAGCACCACTGGTAACATTATCTAACCAAGGACCATTGCTCAAATACCAGTCAATGGTGGCAGCCAAACCTTCTTCAAAAGTAACGGAGGGGCTCCAGCCTAATTCTTTATTTAATTTAGTAGCATCAATGGCATACCTGCGGTCATGGCCTGGTCGGTCTTTCACATAAGTAATTAAAGATTCACTTTCGCCTTTGGCTCTGCCTAATTTAACATCCATTTGCGCACACATCACTTTCACTAAATCAATATTGGTCCATTCATTAAAGCCGCCAATATTGTAAGTGTCTCCATTTTTTCCTTGATGAAAAATTAGATCAATGGCACGCGCATGATCTATCACATACAACCAATCACGGGTATACAAGCCATCGCCATAAACAGGTAATGCTTTTTTATTGATAATATTATGAATAAATAAAGGAATTAATTTTTCTGGAAAATGGTTGGGGCCATAATTATTAGAGCAGTTAGAAACTACATATGGTAAATGATAAGTCTCTCCATACGCTCGCACAAAATGATCACTAGCAGCTTTACTCGCAGAATAAGGAGAGTTAGGATCATAAGCAGTCGTTTCTTTAAATAAACCTTCCTTGCCTAAACTACCATAAACTTCGTCTGTAGAAATATGGTAAAAAATATGATCGCGGTTTTTCGCCCATGATCCATCATGTGCTTTTTCATAACTTAAATCGCCCTTCCAATATTCTTTGGCTGTATTTAATAAGTTTACAGTGCCAATCACATTGGTATACACAAAATCTAAAGGGGAAACAATGGATCTATCTACATGCGATTCTGCCGCTAAATGAATCACATCTGTGATACTATGCTTTTCAAAAATGGCTTTTAAAGCATCGGCCTCTAAAATATTGGCTTTCAGAAAATGATAATTGGTTGATTTTTCAATGTCCTTTAAATTTTCCAAATTACCTGCATAAGTCAAGGCATCTAAATTAAAGATTTGATACTGAGGATATTTGGTCACCATTAAACGCACCACATGTGAGCCTATAAAGCCCGCTCCGCCTGTAATTAATATGTTTTTTTCCATCTGAATTTGTATCTTACAAAGATATTAAAATACTGCTATTTATCGTTAAGAAATATTTAATATAATCTATCATGAGTCCGCAAAGATATTATTCCTTAGATGTATTTAGAGGTGCTACCGTTGCCTTAATGATTTTAGTGAACAACCCTGGTTCTTGGGGCCGTATTTATAGTCCATTAGAACATGCCAATTGGCATGGATGCACCCCCACCGATTTAGTTTTTCCTTTCTTTCTATTTGCAGTGGGAAATGCCATGTCCTTTGTAATGCCCAAATTACAAAATGCAGGTGCTGCTGAATTTTGGTCTAAAATAATAAAGCGTACACTTTTAATATTTGGTATTGGACTATTTTTAAACTGGAGTCCTTTTATAAAATTCTCTGGTACTGAATTAGTATTTAAGCCTTGGGAAATGGTGCGCATTTTAGGCGTACTACAAAGAATTGCACTTTGTTATTTTTTCGCCTCTATTATAATTTATTATGGAAAATCTCGCATAGCACTTTTTGTTGGCATGATGATACTCGTTATTTATTGGGTGCTCACTTATGCATTAGGCGTTGCCGGTCATCCATTTAGTTTATCGGGCTATTTTGGCAATAGCATTGACCAGGCTATTTTAGGAGTATCACATATTTATAAAGGAGAAGGCGTTCCCTTTGACCCAGAAGGATTAACAAGCACACTGCCTGCCATCGTACAAGTGATACTGGGTTTTTTAGTGGGTGAATACATTCAGTTAAAAGGTAAGAATTACGAGATGTTAGCGCAATTACTTTTAACAGGTGTTGTACTTATTTTCGTAGGCTATATTTGGGATTTTAGTTTTCCCATTAATAAAAAAATATGGACTAGTAGTTATGTATTATATACCAGCGGACTTGCCATGGTAAGTTTAGGCATGCTTATATATTTATTAGAGTTTCAAAATGCCAAAGGTAAATGGAGTCATTTTTTCGATGTATTTGGAAAGAACCCCTTATTTGTATTTGTACTTAGCGGATTTTT
>CAINEG010000030.1 GCA_903847655.1 uncultured Bacteroidota bacterium | reverse complement strand
TCAAGTGCATTTTATAGTCCTTTTCTTTTAAGTAATTTAAAATTTCAATAGTATGCGGAAACAGTTTTTTCTTGGTAGGTAAGATTTGTAAAAATTCAAGTGACATATCTTTTGATAACTGCTCGTTTGCGATTTTAAAATCTAATAAGCTTAAGTAAATACGCTTCCACCTTAACTCCTCCTGTTTGATAAAACCTTTGGCATACCTATCCCATAAACGATGATTGTGTGCCGTATAGATATTAAAAAAGGCGTCAAAATCAGTAATGCCTAATGAGGCTATTTCATGGTTAATATATAATTCCTGCATGGTCTCCTTTGAGTTTAATTCAAAGTCCCATAAAGTGTGGTCCAAGTCAAAAAATAAATCCTTATAAGCCATAGGGTATCATTAAGAATTGCTAAAATACAATTTTGCTTCCTATCTTTAACTATTAAATTAAAAGGGTTACTTAAACTTCATATTTGATCATGCATGTAGTTATCACAGGCGCTTCACAGGGAATTGGTTTTGCTATTGCAGAAATTTTTGCAAATGCAGGATACACTTTATGCTTATGTAGTAAAACAAAGGCAAATATAGACGCAGCAGGTAATTCACTAACTTCAAAATACCCAAATGCCAGGATTCATTTTACGCATGCAGATCTGAGTATTAAAGGACAGTGTACACAATTTGCCAACTGGTGTTTGGAAAAGGGGACACCTACTATTTTAATCAATAATGCGGGCTACTTTTCCCCTGGTAATATTCAAGATGAAGCGGATGATGCATTGGAAAAACAAATGGCGGTGAATTTATATTCGGCTTATCATACCACACGCGCTTTGCTTCCCGCAATGTTGAATGTTGGTAAAGGGCATATTTTTAATATTTGTTCCATTGCCTCGCTTAACGCCTATGCGCAAGGAGGTTCCTATAGTATTAGCAAGTTTGCTTTGCTGGGATTCTCGAAAAATTTAAGACTAGAATTAAAAGACAAAGGAATAAAAGTAACTGCGGTTTGTCCAGGCGCTACCTATACCAATAGTTGGAATGGGAGCGGGATTGATCCTATGCGCATCATGGAATCAGAGGATATTGCAAAAATGATTTTCGCAGCTGCACATTTAAGCCCGCAAGCAGTGGTAGAGGATATTGTGATGCGCCCGCAAAAAGGGGATTTGTAATTATTGCATTACTTTTTACATTTCTACTAGTACTCGTTTTTTATAATCTTTCAGCACCTTCATCATCATGATTGATAGGGTATCCATTTTCGGTATTGGCTGCATTGTTATCATCTTTTGAAAAACTGGCTCTTGCTTTTTTTGCAATGGCGATTCTTTCAATAATTAAATCAGCTATTAAACCTGCTGCATCCTCATTGGGATTTTCATGTAACACTTTTTTTAATTTAGCTTCAGATACATCAATGCGATAAAGAAGTTGCACCACTTTAGAAAAGTCATGATTGATAAACTCATTTAGATAGGCTATTAAATTTTCCTTAGAATAGGTTTCTAAAGTGAGTAGGGATAATTCCATTAGTTAAATTTTTCAATTACGCCTAAGCTAAACAATGCGAAATCATATTTTACAGGGTCCTTAGGTGCTAAAGTTCGTAAATATTCCGTTAACTCCATGGCAGCCAGCCAATCTGTTTGTTTACGTTCCAGTATGCCCAAGGAGCGGGATACCCTTGCTACGTGCACGTCTATCGGGCAAATCAATTGCGCCGGTTGAATGGATTTCCAAATTCCAAAATCTACGCCCTGTTGGTCCTTGCGAACCATCCATCTTAAATACATATTGAGGCGTTTGCAAGTTGAGCCAGATAGGGGGCTGGCAATATGTTTTTTAGTTCGATTTGGTGCATCTTCCAAAG
>CAINEG010000029.1 GCA_903847655.1 uncultured Bacteroidota bacterium | reverse complement strand
TTCACCTCTAAATCGGGGTTGCTTAATTGACAGTTTTGTAGTGCTTGCTGAATGGCTTTGATGGTTTGATCAATGTTTAATACTTGACCATGTTGAACTCCATTGCTGTTGGCTCGGCCAAAACCTAAGATTTCTAATTTGCCAAACTCGTTTTTTCTACCTGCAATGGCCGCAATTTTAGTAGTCCCAATGTCTAGACCTACAATGATTGGAGAATCGTGCTGACTCATTTTGTTTTTTTTAGTTGTTAGTTGTTTTAGCGTCGGTCTTTTTAGGCATTAAGGCCTTTGCGGACTTCTTCTCATTATTTAACGATTTATTGCTCGTTTTATTGTTTGTTTTTACCGTTGTTTTTGCCTTTGTTTTGAGCTTTGCTTTTTGGGTTGGTTTTAGGACTGATTTTACGGCCGATTTACGCGCTGTTTTAGGTGCATTCGCGGGGCTTACCATCACTGGTTTTTTGGCATTGTTTTTTACAGGAGCTAGAAGCGCTTTTTTGGCTAGGTTGTTAGCAGGCAATACCAGGCTTTTTTTAAGGTCTGTAGTATCTATTTTTTTAGCCGTATCTATGGCCTGAATTGTAAAATCATCCAGCGGGTCCTGAGACAAAATGCTGCCAGAAAATTGAATGGGTTGCATCCCTTTTTTTAAGGCCACAATTTGATGATCAAATCTGCAGTCCAATACCTGATAAGCATTCACGCCAGCTTGTACCCAAACTTGTTTGTAAAAACTATACAGCCTATTTAATTTGTCTTCAATATTATCTACAGTACCTATTAAAACTATATGCTCTCCCACAGTTGGTACCATTTCAAAATCTCCATTGGGCGCCATATTAATTTGGGCAATCTGAGCCATAAAAAAAGAATCTTGCTCAATGGCCTTGGTGAAATGTAAAATATCTTTAAGCAGGAGGCTGTCAGGACTAGACAGTTTTTCTTGATCAGAAGGAAAACCAGTAAAAACGGGCAAACGTAGTACAGTCAACTGTTTCAGCGGTAACTTCCAACCCTCTTTGTCGATATAAAAAGAATTCCCCGAGGAAGTAAATATTCTTGCAATAGGTATTCTTTGTTCAATTTTTATTTGCAATGCTTGTTGATTGTCCAAAAACATTTCTGCATGTTTTACCCACTTGATGCTTTGTAAATTCTTTTCCAATTCATTCAAATTGACCGACTCAATGGGCAGGCCCGCCTTGATGCCTTTATCGTTGATGATTTGTAAAATTTCTTTTTCATCCATAAAAAGTGCGATGGTATTTTCACCTACTAATTCCACATTCACACTGGCACATTTTTTTTCTTCCTTGGCCCTCCAGGAGATAATAAATAGTAAAATCAATAGGGCACCAGCGATGCTCCATAAAATATTACCTACTATTTGCTTCCAGTTTTTCATGCTTTTTGGGTAAAAATTTCTTGAACTTTTGTAATACAAACATCAATGTCTCCGGCACCCGCCATCACTACTAATTTATCTTTGGTATGAGCTGCCCAATCAAACAATTGATCCTTGCTCATTATTTTTTTATTAGACAAACTCATTTTATTTAAAAGCATTTCACTACTCACTCCTTCCATGGGCAATTCTCTTGCTGGATAAATGGGTAATAATATAACTTCATCGGCTTTATCTAGCGTGCTTACAAATCCATCGCATTGGTCCTTGGTTCTACTGTACAAATGCGGTTGAAAAATCAAAACCATTTTTTCACCAGGAAATATACTTCTGATGCCTGTGATGAGTGCATTTAATTCTTCTGGATGATGCGCGTAATCATCAATCAATACCTTAGTAGGCGTTTTTACTTTGTATTCAAATCTTCTTTTTACGCCTGCAAAAGCTGCTACAGCTTGAATAATTTTATCTTCCTCAATGTCTAAACTAAGCGCGATGGCAATAGCCGCAGTGGCATTTTCCACATTGTGTAAGCCGCCCATATTTAAAACAATATTTTTTAAAACTCCTTTGGGATGCACTAAGTCAAAATGATAAGCACCATCCACTACTTTTAAATGAATGGTATGAAAGGAAGCCGCTAATTGATCATAAGCATAGGTAAGCACATTTTTATTAGTGGTATTGGTAATAAAATGGGTGCCTTTTTTCTGTATCAAAGCACCGCCTGGTTTTATTTTATCTGAAAATTCACCAAAGGCTTTCACCACTTCTTCAGCAGTACCATAAATATCTAAATGGTCTGGATCCACTGCAGTAATCACCGCAATATTGGGTGCTAATTTTAAAAAGCTTCTATCGTATTCATCCGCTTCTACCACCACTACATTTTTCTCATGGCTCCAAAAATTGGTGCCATAATTGCTAGCGATGCCCCCAAGAAAAGCATTGCAACCAAAACCTGTATGGCGTAAAATATGCGCCGTCATCGAAGTGGTAGTTGTTTTTCCATGGGTACCTGCAATGGCAATGGTAAATGCATTTTCTGTAATCCATTGCAATACATCACTTCTTTTGACCACTAAATAATTATTGTCCTTGTAATAATTTAATTCCCCGTGATTGGCTGGTATAGCAGGCGTATATACGACTACAGTAGCTTCTTTATCTATTTTATTTAAATCGTCTTCAAAATGTATAGCAATTCCTTCTTGTTCTAAAGCATTTGTTAAATCGGTGTATGTTTTATCATAGCCGGATACGATCACCCCTTGTGTATTAAAATACCTGGCCAAGGCACTCATGCCAATGCCTCCAATGCCAATGAAATATATATTTTTACAATTAGATAAGGGATTCATACAATCTATAAATTAATTAATACTATTTTTTAAAATTTGTTCAGCGATGGTTTTATCTGCATTTAAAAAAGCAAAGCTCTTTACTTTGTTTTCCATATTTTTTATCAAATCCTCATTGTTCAATGCATTAAAAAGAGTGGGCAATAATTGCTCATTGGCATCTTTGTCTGCAACCATAAAAGCAGCCTGCTGATTGACCAAGGCTAAGGCATTGAAGGTTTGATGGTCTTCGGCTGCAAATGGATATGGTACAAAAATGCATGCTTTGCCTGTAGTACATATTTCTGCAACCGCCATGGCGCCAGATCTACTAATTACCATATCTGCCGCAGCATAAGCAGCACTCATATTATCAATAAAGGAACTCACAAACACATTGGAAAAACCTTCGGCTGCTCTGTAATAAGTACTCACTTCTGAACTTCCTGTTTGCCAAATCAATTGAATATTTTTTTCAAAAAAATTAACGACGTTTTTTTTGATGACTTGGTTGATTGAATTAGCGCCTAAACTTCCCCCCACAATCAATACTGTTTTCATCGTATCTGTTAAACCAAATTCTTTTAAAGCAGATGCCTTAGTATAATTATGTTCTATGATGTTTTTTCTGATGGGATTTCCTGTGACTAAAATTTTAGCTGCAGGAAAAAATTGTTCCATACCCTTAGTACCTGTAAATACTTGGGTGGCATTTTTGGCCAACCAAATATTGGCCTTGCCCCCAAAAGCATTGGACTCATGAAGAAAGGTGGGTATGCCCTTGGTTTGCGCATATTTTAATACAGGAAAACTTGAATAGCCTCCCACACCAAATACAGCATTGGGTTTAAATTTTTTAAATATGGCCTTTACTTGAAAATAGCTCTTTAGTAATTTCCAAGGAAGGGAGATGTTTTTAAAATAATTGGATCTGTTGAAACCTGCAATGGTAATGCCTTTGATGGTATAACCTGCTTTAGGTATTTTTTCCATTTCCATTTTACCTAAAGCCCCTACAAATAAAATAGCAGCCTCCGGCATCAATACTTGTATGGCCTCTGCCACAGCAATTGCTGGGAAGATATGTCCTCCAGTACCACCACCTGCAATGATGATGCGCAATTGTTTATTTGGCTGGTTCAAGCTCATTATTTTCCGTATCGGTTTCGTTTGGAATTTCAATTTCTGTTTCAAGCGGCGCCCTTCCTTCCATTTGTTCTACGTTGCGGGCAACACTCAATATCAACCCTATGGAACAACAAGTAAAAATAAAGGAGCTTCCTCCCATACTTACTAAAGGCAAGGTCACTCCAGTGACGGGAACGATATTTACATTCACCGCCATATTGGCAATAGCCTGAATGATTAAGGTGAAACTTAAGCCCAATGCAAGAAAAGCGCCAAAGGCATAGGGGCATCTTCTAAATATTCTTATGCATCTAAATAAGAAAACGAGGTAAATGAAAATAATAAAGGCACCACCTAGTAATCCATATTCTTCAATAATCACGGCATAAATAAAATCATTGTAAGCCTGGGGTAAAAAATTTCTTTGTCTGCTATTGCCTGGACCTAGGCCAACAAAAATTCCTCCATTGGCAATAGCAATTTTGGCTTGCTGTACTTGATAAGGCACTTCTCGCTCCCCATCATACATAAAATCTTGCACCCTAGATACCCAAGTTCCAAAACGTCCAAAACTTTTTAATTTCTCGGCCACTTTTGGTTTTCCAGCTTCCATGCTATTGGAATGTGTGGCCATAGCCACACTAATAATGAGCACAATGGGAATCATGGCCACAAGTATGGTCAATAAAATATGTTTGATGCTTACTCTTCCAATAAACATCAACAACAGTGAGGTGGCTCCGGTCAAAAGCGCATTGGATAAGTTGGCTGGCATAATTAAGGCGCAAATGATAAGCACTGGTATAATAACAGGCAAGAACCCTTTTTTAAAATCCTTAATTACTTCCTGCTTTTTACTCAACATCCTTGACAAATACATGAATAAAGCCAATTTGGCCAAATCACTTGTCTGTATGGTTAAATTAATAATGGGCAATTTGATCCACCTGCTGCCTTCATTAATTTTAGCACCAAAAAATAAAGTATAAATTAAAAGCGGAATAGACAACATGAACATAATGGTGGCTATTCTTGAAAAAACTGTATAGTTGATGCGGTGCAATCCAAATATGACCAAAAGTCCTATTAAAGTAAACACCACTTGCTTGAACAAGTACACACTGGTATTGCCTCGATACATTTTATAAGCCAAAGACCCAGTAGCACTATATACTACCAATATAGATATCAATGATAAAATAATAACCAACCCCCATATATATTTATCACCTCTGGTTCTTTGATCCAAATGATCTTTCATGCCGCCAATACTGGGCATCTGAGAAAATAATTTGTCAGTGGTTTCGTTAAACATAATTACAATTCTTTAACTGACTCTTTAAATTGACGACCTCTGTCTTCGTAATTTTTAAACAAATCAAAACTAGCACATGCAGGACTCATCAGTACCAACTCGCCTTTCTCTGCTAATTTAAAAGAAGCATTCACTGCTTTTTTAGCAGTATCTGTTTCTATAATGATAGGTACTATGCCTTTAAAAAAATCAATAATTTTTTTATTATCAGTACCCATGCATACAATAGCCTTGACTTTTTCTTTAACTAATTCTGCTATCAATTCATAGTCATTGCCTTTATCCACACCGCCTAAGATTAAAACAGTTTTCTTTTGCATGCTCTCTAAAGCATACCAAGTACTGTTGACATTGGTGGCTTTGCTGTCATTGACAAAATCAACACCTCTGACAGTAGCTACAAATTCCATTCTGTGTTCCAGGCTATGGAAATTGCTCACCGCTTCACGAATTTTTTCTTTTCGGATACCTAAGGTGGTGGCTGCAATACTTGCGGCCATGGTGTTGTAAGCATTGTGTTTCCCTTTTAAGGCAAAATCATAAATGCTCATGGTCACACGTTCTTCTTGGATTTTTAACATCATTTGATCGTTCTTGATGTAGCCTCCTTTTTTTACTTCTTGTTTCATAGAAAATGGTAGTGGGTTAGTATTAGTAGTTAGTAGTTCTAG
>CAINEG010000028.1 GCA_903847655.1 uncultured Bacteroidota bacterium | reverse complement strand
TTCAATTGGACATTTATTTAATCCTAATTTACATTTAAGCTTAAACTTTCTATTTGGTAAATTATTTTATCCAATGGCCTGGGCCATGGGTATTCCTACTGCCGACATACAAAATGCAGCCACCTTACTTGGACAAAAGTTAACCATCAATGAATTTGTGGCTTTTAAAAGTTTAACCAGCAAAGTAGTGCCTATTATTACAGAGAAAGGTTTACTTATTGTAAGTATTGCCATTTGTGGCTTTGCAAATTTTAGTAGTGTGGGTATGTTGATTGGTGGTATTGGAGAATTGGCCCCTACTCGACGCAAGGACTTAGCAGAACTAGGTTTGAAAGCACTTTTATGTGGCACCCTTGCCTCTTATTTATCTGCAAGCATTGCAGGTATTTTAATAGGCTAATGATAAAAATAATATGATTTTTATTAGTTCATTTTAACACCATAATTATTCAGATATTTGGTAACTTTGTGCTCTAAATGAGTGGACTATGAGCAAGGGTAATATCGAAACAATTATTGCAGCTGAAAAAGACAATCTCTTACAACAAATTGGAAATAAAGTAATCAATAATCAACGCATCAGTTTTGAGGAGGGCGTTTACTTATTCGAAAAAGCTGGGCTCCACTATGTAGGTGCTTTAGCCAATTGGAAAAGAGAATCCTTACACGGAGATACCACTTACTTTAACAAAAACTTTCATATAGAACCTACCAATGTTTGCGTTTTCTCTTGCAAATTTTGTTCTTACTCAAAATTATATGCGCATAAAGAAGAAGGTTGGGAATTGACCATCGATCAAATGATGGACATTGTAAAATCATACGATGGCAAACCAGTTACCGAAGTACATATTGTGGGGGGCGTACATCCAAAATTAACTTTAGATTTTTTCATCACTTTGTTAAAAGCCATCAAAGCACATCGTCCTGAATTACATATCAAAGGTTTCACCCCTGTTGAATTGGATTATATGTTTCGTAAGGCCAAGTTAAGTACCGAAGAAGGTATGAAATTAGCCCATGAAGCAGGACTCGATTCATTACCAGGCGGAGGTGCAGAAATTTTTCATCCAGACATTAGAACTGTTATTTGTGCCGATAAAGCTACGGCTGACGAATGGTTGCATATTCATAGAACCGCACATCATTTAGGCATGCATAGTAATGCTACTTTATTATATGGTCATATTGAAAAAGCAGAACACCGCATTGATCATATGGAAAGATTAAGACAATTACAAGATGAAACCAAGGGCTTCAATACTTTCATTCCTTTGAAATTTAGAAATAAAGACAATGACATGCACGATGTTCCAGAGTCTACCATGGCCAATGATTTAAAAATGTATGCTATCTCCCGTTTATACTTAGATAATTTCCCGCATGTGAAAGCATACTGGCCCATGTTAGGTCGTGAAATTGCACAACTTACTTTAAGCTATGGCGTAAACGATATCGATGGTACTATTGACGATACCACAAAGATTTATTCCATGGCAGGTAGCGAAGAACAAACCCCTGTCATGACTACCGAAGAATTGGTTCGCTTAATTAAACAAGCCCATCGAAAACCAGTGGAAAGAGGCACATTGTACAATGTAATTCAAGACTATTCATTAGTAGAGATGGATTAATTCAAACTAGTTTTTATACATTTGAGTATGAAAGCTAGCGTCCTATTTGCCTTCCTATTTTTATGTATATTTTCTGCCAAGGCACAGGCAGGCGCTAATTTATTGCAGGAACTGATGCAAGCAAAGCCCGAACAGTTTGGTGCCATCTTATCCAATCCAGATCAATACCGTGTTCAAGTTTTATATACGCAAATCAATAGAGATAAAAACAATGTCCCCCATTTTAAAGAATATAACTACCGATTAAATCCTAAAGAATATTTTTATCCAGCCAGCACCGTAAAAATGCCCATGGCTTTTTTAGCATTGGAAAAAATAAATCAATTAAAAATTAAAGGGCTTACTAAATCTACTTTAATTACCTATGACAGTGTGGATGCTCGACAAGAAACCATCTACAATAATTTTTTGGACAGTAGTGGTACCCAAAACATTGAACAAGCCATCAAAGAAATTTTTTTAGTGAGCGAAAATAGCGCCGCCAATAGATTGTATGAATTTCTTACACCACATACCATTCATGCACAATTGGCAAGCAAGGGTTATAAAGATGTCTACATTAGAAATAGATTGAACATTGGACGCAGCCCAATGGAAAACAGGTCTACCCAGGCATTAAGTTTTTACAATGCTCAAGGAAAAATAATTTATCATCAACCCGCAACATTCAATAAAGACAGTCTGCCCTATTACAATGTTTTTTTAGGCAAGGCTCATTACAATGACAGGGAAGATTCTATCATCAATGGTCCACTCAATTTTTCTGTAAAAAACAGAATTTATTTAAATGACCTTACCCATATATTAAGATCGGTGGTATTTTTTGATCAAACTCCCCCCAAGCAAAGGTTTGACCTTAGCTATGAGGACAGAAAATTTTTATTAAAGTGGATGCATACCCTACCCAACGAGTCTAGCTATCCCACCTACGATACAGCCAGTTATTGGCCTTCCTATTGTAAATTTTTAATGACTGGCAGTGAAAAAGGTCCTATGCCAAAAAATATTGTTATTTATAATAAAGTGGGTGATGCCTATGGATTTTTATTGGACATCGCCTACATTATTGACCCTGTGCAAAAAGTTGAATTTATGTTGAGTGCCGTCATCTATTGCAATAGTGATGGCATCCAAAACAACAGCTATTACGATTATGACAAAGTAGGCTATCCCTTCATGAAAAACCTTGGCCAGCTCATCTATAATTACGAACTAAAGCGAAAAAAAGAATTCCTGCCCCAATTTGACCCCATTCTTGGTATTGCACAATAGATATTAACAAATAGGGAATAATTTAAACCATATCTCTGCCTAAAACTTACGGCTGTTTGCGAATTATTTGCGAATTTTGTGACTCAAATAAGCAATCATGATTTTATCTTCTTTATTAAACAGATTTAGTGAGCCAGAAACTTTGAAAATGGCCAAATTAGGCCGTGAACTAAGAGCACAAGGCAAAGACGTTATTGACTTAAGTTTGGGCGAACCCGACTTTGATACCCCACAACATATTAAAGATGCAGCCATTAAAGCCATCAACGACAACTGGAGTCACTATACCCCAGTGGCAGGTTTTGCAGATTTAAGAGAAGCTGTTTGCAGTAAATTAAAACGCGACAATAATTTAGATTACAAACCAGAACATATTGTTACCTCTACCGGAGCCAAGCAAAGTTTGGCCAATGCTATTATAGCCTTGGTGGATGATGGAGATGAAGTCATCATTCCTACCCCATATTGGGTCACTTATTCTGAATTAGTAAAAATTGCAAGAGGTAAAGTAGTAGAAATTAGAAGCACCGTTGCAGATGGCTTTAAAGTAAGCCCTGCCCAAGTGGAAGCAGCCATTACACCAAGAACAAAAGTTTTCATGTTCTCTTCCCCTTGTAACCCTTCTGGGGCTGTGTACAGCAAAGAGGAATTAGCAGCCTTAGCCAATCTGTTTAAAAAATATCCTGGCATTACCATTTTATCAGATGAGATTTACGAATACATCAATTTCATAGGCAAGCATGAAAGCATTGCCCAATTTGCCGAAATCAAAGACCAAGTAATTGTCATCAATGGTTTAAGTAAAGGTTTTGCCATGACTGGCTGGCGTTTAGGATACACTGCCTCCAATGTTGAATTAGCTAAGGCCATGGAAAAATTACAAGGACAATTTACTTCTGGCACTTGTAGTATTACGCAAAAAGCGGCGGTGACTGCTTTAATTGGTGATTTAAAACCATCCATTGAAATGACCGAAGAATTTACACGTCGTCGTGAAAAAACTTTGGCCCTAGTGAATGATCTTCCTGGCTTCAAATGTTTTGCGCCACAAGGTGCATTTTATGTATTCCCAGATGTTAGCGCCTATTATGGCAAGTCAGATGGCACTACCACCATTACTAATGCGCCCGATTTTAGCATGTATATTTTAAACGAAGCCAATGTATCCTCCGTAATGGGTGATGCTTTTGGAGAACCTAACTGTGTTCGTTTTTCTTTTGCGAACAATATGGCTAATATAGAAAAAGCTTGGGCCAGAATTAAAGTAGCCTTGGCTAAATTAAAATAGTGACACCTGAGAAATTACAAATGTTTGAAAACAGGTTGCTTAAAAACTATAAGCACCGAATTAAACAAGCCAAGCGACAAAATATAAGTTGTTGGCGTTTGTATGACCATGATTTGCCCGAATACCCTATCTGTGTTGAAATTTATGAGAACTATATCTACATTGCCGAATACAATCGAAGACATGCTTTAAGTGAAGAAGACCATGCCATTTGGCTTTCCGATACCAAAACCATTATTACCAACATTACAGGCATCTCTATTGAAAACATGTATTTAAGGGTGCGGAAAAGAATGGACCACAAGGAAGAACAATATGAAAAAGACGAGGCGGTTCCTGAAGCTAAAATAATTACGGTACAAGAAAATGGTTTAAAATTTTTAGTGAACCTGACCGACTATTTAGATACTGGCTTGTTTTTAGACCATCGCATCACACGTCAAATGGTGCAAGCCGAGGCCAAGGATACCGAGTTTTTAAATTTATTTTCTTACACTAGTTCCTTCTCGGTCTATGCTGCTGCGGCGGGCGCAAAAAATGTGACCTCAGTAGATTTATCAAAAACTTATTTAAGTTGGAGTGAGGAAAATTTTGCCCTCAACAAATTAATAAATATTGTCACCTATCAATTTGTACATGCTGATGTAAAACAATATTTAAAAACCTTACCTAGCAATAAATACGATTTGGTGGTGATGGATCCACCCACTTTTAGCAACAGCAAGAGAATGAAATCGGTCTTAGACATTCAATTAGATCATGTAGAATTAATCAACGATGTTTTAAGAGCGATGAAAACTGGAGGTATTTTATATTTTAGCACCAACTACTCTAAATTTATTTTAGAAACAGATAAAATACATTCAACACAAATTAAGGATATTACGAAAGCCACTACCCCATTTGATTTTGAAGGAAGATTAAAACGCTGGTGTTATAAGATAATTAAATAAAAGTCAACTTGGCTAAAATGGCTTCATGCACTTTTAATACTTGAGGCAAGACTAAATCCTGATCATTGTTTTGTATTACCCAATCACATAATTTCAATTTAATCGAATCACTGATCTGATTTCGCATTCTTTGTTCTACTTCTTGTTTAGTGCAGGCATCTCGCAGCATCACTCTTTGTATGCGTAAGTTTAAAGGCGCGGAAACACCAATCACTGCAGTCAATCCATCTGCTGCAGCGGATTCAAAAATCAAGGCCGCTTCTTTAATCACATAAGGTGCTATTTGATTACTTGCCCAATCCTTCGCTGCTTGGATGGTCACTGGATGCACAATGGCATTCAACAGTTCTAATTGGTATTTATCTTTAAAAACTATTCCTGCCAAATAGGTTTTATCTAAAATTCCATTGGCTGCATATACTTGCTTGCCAAATGTGTTGATTAATTGCTCTTTGATGACCAAGCTATTTTGCATCAACTCCTTAGCCGCTTCATCTGCATTGAATACAGGAATACCTAATGTTTTAAAAACATCTGCAACGGTTGTTTTTCCCGCCCCAATACCTCCTGTTAATCCGATGAGTGCTACCATAATTCAATAAAAAATCCGAAATGAGTTCCCTCAATTTCGGATTCTAATTTTATTTAAACAAATGTTTTATTTGTTGATCGCCAGAGACCATTCTAAACTAATCGAAGATCTTTCAATTTTCAAGTAGCTTCCTGGGCTTACTTCCAATTGAACGGTATTGTCTTCGTTTACTTTATTGATTACGCCATGAATACCCGCAATGGTAACTACTTTGTCTCCTTTTTGCATGGTATCTATGAACTTCTTTTGCTCTTTAGCTTTTTTAGCTTGTGGACGAATCATGAAAAACCAAAATACCACGATGATTCCACCCAACATTACCAATTGAAAAGTACCACCACCCTGAGGCGCTTGTAATAAAATTTCTGTCATTGTAATTTATTTAATTGTTTGTTTTTTATTGTTCTACTGTTTAATAACCGCTCTTACAAAGATAGGTTATTTAGCCACTTATTTTTTAGGTGCTGTGGCTTTATGACTTATTTTTTGAATCTTACCAGCCCCCACTAATTCTTTGTGAATATTGTCCAAAATCCCATTTACAAAATGGCCACTTTGTTCGGTACTATAATCCTTGGCTAAATCAATGTATTCATTAATGGTTACCTTGGTAGGTATGGTATCAAAATACATCAATTCACAAACACCCAAACGCAGTAGGATCATGTCTATTACTGCAATACGCTCCATGTCCCAATTTTTTAATTTTGGCTTGATCACTTCTTCCGTGTACCCTTTTTTATCAATGGCGGTTTGCAATAATTCAGTGGCAAATTTCATTTTTTCCACACCCACCAAATCCATAAAATCAATAGATCCTGATTTTTGTAAATAGTTCAGTACAAAATCAACCATCATATCGCCCTCGTCTTCCCAATTGCTAAAATGTTCATCTAGGTATTCTAGGGTAGATTCTGATTCTAAAATCATGGTTCCAAAAATATATTTAAGGATTTCTTTTTCTTTTGCCTTGTCTCTACTTTCCTCTAAAATATAAAGATTGTAAAGGTTGGATTCTGATAAATTTCTAAAAAGGTTTTTGACCAAATCACCTTCCAACCATTGTTGAGGCTTGACCAATTCCACTGCTTTTTTAAAGGATTCAGATTCAATGGTTTGCCAAACAATACTATTGCCAGCCAACTTAATGTTCACCGATAAATCGGCCTGATCTGGTAAATTTTTGGAGGATCTTTGTTGAGATTCAACTTCTGCATACAGGGCTACTTGGTGTAGCAGATGAACTAGGAAAACGAACAAATTACGTGTTTTGTCAAATTCCTTTTGGAGCAATGCATTGGGACTACCCTGATTTTGGGTTTCTACCATGTACAAGACCTGCATTACTTTGATTCTAATATTTCTTCGGTTCATCATATGTATAAGAGCTAAGCGGCTGCAAATCTATCTAAATAATTGGTAAAAACTGCCATTTTTTACCATAAACCTTTACCAATCATGCAATTTTAGGCATAGATTTGCTTCCCTTACGCTAGAAAAACAATAAAACTGAAAATTTGACCTATTCTATAGGTAAAAATTGCAGTGGCACGGTTATCGATGTAATGGAAGTACACTATTTATTAATAAATTAAAAACGATAAAGTATGGCTAAGAAATTAAACATTACTCCTCTTCATGACAGAGTGATTGTTAAGCCTGCCGCTGCAGAAGAAAAAACAGCTGGAGGAATCATCATCCCTGATACTGCTAAAGAAAAACCACAACGTGGAGTTGTTGTTGCTGCTGGAGCAGGTAAAAAGGACGAACCTGTAATTGTTAAAGTAGGCGATACCGTTTTATACGGCAAGTATGCTGGAACAGAAATTCAAATTGAAGGTCAAGATTTATTGATCATGCGTGAAAGCGATATTTTAGCAATTGTATAATTGTTAGAGTAAGAAGAACTATTAATTAACGAAATAAAATAAGTTTATATGTCTAAAATGATTTTTTTCGACTTAGAAGCGAGAAATAAAATGAAAAAAGGGGTTGACACTTTAGCCAACGCCGTAAAAGTAA
>CAINEG010000027.1 GCA_903847655.1 uncultured Bacteroidota bacterium | reverse complement strand
ATGGTAGTGGGTTAGTATTGATGGTTAGTAGTTCTAGATGTTTTACGATGGTTTCATCATCTATACAATAGATGAAATAATCTTCTTGGGTTTGATTTTCAATAACGCGAAACTTACTTTTGATATAGTTTTCGAATTGATAATTATATCTGTCTAAATGATCTTCTGTAATATTTAATAAAATGGCAATCTCTGGTTTGAAATATTGTATATCATCCAATTGAAATGAACTTACTTCAATAATGTACAAGGCCTTAGGGGCCATCGCAATTTGACGTGCAAATGAAAAACCAATGTTCCCTACCATGGCCACATCATCATTCACCAATTGGCAAATATGGTATAACAAAGCAGTCGTAGTGCTCTTGCCATTGCTGCCTGTAATCGCCGCAATCTTACTATTGCCTTTGTATCTGTAACCAAATTCAATTTCGCTAATCACAGGAATACCTTTGGCACGTATGGCTTTGACCATTTCATTTTTTTCTGGTATGCCCGGACTTTTCATGACTTCATCTGCAGCTAATATTCTTTCCACACTGTGCGTTCCTGCTTCAAATTCAATATGATTGTCCTCTAATTCTTTTTGGAAATTAGCCTTGATTGCGCCACCATCAGATACGAAAACATCGTAGCCTTTTTGCTTGGCCAACAAAGCAGTACCTATTCCGCTTTCACCTGCACCTAATATGACTAATTTTTTTGCCAATGTTTATCTTGTCTTTAAGGTTAAAATAGAAACCACTACTAGTAAGATGGTGATGATCCAAAAACGAACGGCTATCTTACTTTCATGAAATCCTTTCTTTTGATAATGATGATGCAATGGGCTCATTAAAAACACTCTTTTCCCTTCTCCAAATTTTTTCTTGGTGTATTTGAAATAACTTACTTGTATAATCACAGATAAGTTTTCAATTAAAAACACACCGCAGAAAATTGGGATTAATAATTCTTTTCTAACAATGATGGCTAATGAGGCAATAATTCCTCCCAAGGCCAAACTACCTGTATCGCCCATAAATACCTGCGCTGGATAAGCATTGTACCATAAAAACCCAATACAGGCACCTACAAAGGCACCCACAAAAATGGACAACTCCCCTAAATTAGGAATGTACATCACATTCAAGTAATCGGCAAATACATAGTTACCACTTACATAGATAAAGATGCCTAATGCCGCACCAATGATGGCACTTACGCCCGCTGCTAATCCATCTAAGCCATCGGTTAAATTAGCACCGTTAGAAACCGCAGTGATAATAAAAGTGACAATAAGGATATATACAATCCAAGTATATTTTTCCGCGCCAGGACCTATCCAACTTATTATTTTACTGTAGTTAAATTCATGATTTTTTACAAATGGGATCGTCGTGATGGGTGTCTTAACTTTTACAAAACGTCTTTCTTCTCCATTAATTTTTCTCACTACAATATCTGCACCTTTGGCAATTTTTTCTCCTATTTGTAAACTAGCACTAACGGATGAAGCAACGATTTCTCTTTCTACCGTTACTGCATTACTAAAATAGAGGGTGACTCCAATGATAATACCTAAACCAACTTGACCGATGATTTTTGAAATTCCTGCCAATCCATCGCTATTTTGTTTTTTATAATTTGCCCCCTGTGCGAGTGCCTGCTTTCTGGCTTTAATTTTAAAATAATCATCTAAAAATCCAATCAAGCCCAACCAAACAGTACATAGTATCATTAAACGGATATACACTTTATCTAAATTGGCAAACAATAGTGTAGGAATTAAAATACTTAATAAGATAATGATCCCACCCATGGTAGGTGTCCCCTTTTTTTGTTGTTCTCCCGCTAATCCTAAATCTCTTACCGATTCACCTATTTGTTTTTTCTGTAAAAACAAGATCATTTTTTTACCATAGACTGTAGCAATAAAAAGTGACAACAAAATGGCCATGGCAATTCTAGAAGTTAAGAACTGGAATACGCCTAAGCCTGGAATATGAAATTGCTTGTCTACCCATGAAAATAATTGATACAACATAATTAAATTATTTAGCTAAGTCGTTGAATAGGTTTTCTAAAATTTGCTTGTCATCAAAATCATGCTTTACACCTTGAATGTCTTGGTATTTCTCATGCCCCTTTCCTGCGATTAAAATAATGTCCCCTGCTTTGGCAAAACTGATGGCTGCTTTAATGGCTTCTTTACGATCTACAATATTGATGTACTTTCTTTTAGCGGCACTGGTTAATCCTTGTTCCATATCTTTAATAATTTCATTCGGATCTTCAGAACGAGGATTGTCACTGGTAAAAAATACTTTATTGCTTAAATCACAGGCTACTTGCGCCATGATAGGCCTTTTAGTTTTATCTCTGTCTCCTCCACAACCCACCACCGTAATCACTGTCTCATTGCCTTTTCTTAATTTGGCAATGGTGGTTAATACATTCTCTAAGGCGTCTGGCGTATGCGCATAATCAACAATACCAATGATATTTTCTTTACTTACGATATAATCAAATCTACCTTCTGCACCAGTTAATGCACTTAATACCACCAATACCTCTTGTGGTTTTTCGCCCAATTCAATCGCAATACCATAAACGGCCAATAAATTATACGCATTGAATGTTCCAATCAAACGACAATGCACTTCGATATCATTAATATTCATCACCAAGCCACTCAAAATATTTTCTAAGATTTTTCCTTTGTAATTCGCAGGGGCATGCAAAGCGTAGCTTAGTTTTTTGGCCTTGGTATGCAGCAACATTTTTGCCCCATTCTTGTCATCCAAATTGCTTAAGGCAAAAGCTGCACTTGGCAATTGATCAAAGAAAGTTTTTTTAACTTCCAAATAAGCTTCAAAAGTTTGGTGGTAATCTAAATGATCATGGGTGATATTGGTAAAAGCCCCACCCACAAATTGTAAACCAGTAATTCGGTGTTGATGAATGGCATGGCTACTTACTTCCATAAATACATGGGTACAACCCGCTTCTACCATCTGCTGCAATAAAGCATTCAACTGAATAGGATCGGGGGTGGTATGTGTAGCAGGAACAATATTTTTCCCAATATGATTTTCGATGGTACTGATTAAACCACAGGTATACCCTAATGCATTGAATAATTTAAACAACAAAGTAGCCACAGTTGTTTTTCCATTGGTTCCAGTCACCCCTACTAATTTTAATTTGGTAGAAGGCTCGTCGTAAAATTGATGTGCCATCACCGCCACTGCTTCTTGTGCATTTTCTACAATAATATAAGTAATCACCTTGTTTAAAACAGTGGGCATTTGCTCACAAACAATCACCGTTGCTCCTTTTTCAATGGCGGTTTCAATAAAAGCATGGCCATCAGACTTCACTCCTTTGATGGCAACAAATACCCCTTCCTTACCCACTTTTCTTGAATCAATTTGGATCTCAGCAATAGTTTTCTGCGTGGTGCCTACCACTTCTCTTAACTTAACACCAAATAATATATTTTGTAGTGCTTTCATTAATTTAGATCTATTTGAATTTGTTGCCCTTTAACAATGTATTCTCCTTGTGCAATGCTTTGTTTAATTACTTTGCCTTTGCCCATAAATTTTACCAACAAGCCCTTCTTTTCACAAATCCATAAAGCATCTTTTAATTTCATCCCACTGATATCGGGCATGGTACTGTCAGATACAATAGCTTGTGCGGATTTCAAGTTTTTCCCTTTACCTTTTAATTGCACCCATTCATTGCGTGCTTCACTAGAATCTTGATAAGGAAGGGCTAAATTTTTAGCAATGGTGGCTAAGGATATTTTAGATAGACTATAATTAAATACTTGGCTGTCTTTAACAGAAAAACTAGGTAGTACTCCTCTTTTATTTTGTATGTAGGTGGAATACAAGCGGTCTGAAATTTCTTTGAATACAGGACCTGCTACCGATGCGCCAAAATGATTGGCCGCATGTGGATGATTGATGATGATAACCGCAATGGTGTATTGCGGATTGTCTGCTGGAAAATAACCGACAAAGGAAGACTGAAAAATATTATCTGCGTACCCTCTATTTCCATCAGCGACCAAGGCGGTACCTGTTTTGCCTCCCACTTTATATAAACTACCTGCAAATAATTTTTTAGCCGTCCCATTGGTACATACCCCCTCTAAAGCAATATGCAAGTCTCTAATAGTGGAAGGTGAACAAACCATTCCTTCATAAGCTTTAGGACTCATCGTTTTTAATACTCTTCCTTCTTCTTTAATTGCATTGACTAAATAAGGACGCATCATCACACCATTATTAGCAATACTATTGTACATGGTTAAAGTTTGGATGGGTGCAATCGCAATATTATAGCCAAAAGCCATCCAAGGAAGTGTGGTAGGTCCCCATCTTTTACTGTTAGGTTTAATTAATAAGGGATACCCTTCTCCCATTAGATCAATGCCTGAGGAACTATCTATTCTTAATTTAGTAATATGTTTAAAATAGGCTTGAGGATTGTCATTGAAATAGGTAACAGCTAATTTAGCCATGCCTACGTTTGAGCTTTCCTCAAAAGCTTCTAAAACTGTAGCCTCATGTTTGCCATGATTCTCCGCATCTCTTACCACACGGCCTGCATAATTCCAAGTACCCCCTTCTAAATTCACTTTTGAATTTAAGGTTACTTTTTTATCCTCTAAGGCCGACATTAAAGTGACTAATTTAAAAGTGGAACCTGGCTCAGTAACCCTTGTCGCATAATTTAAATCTTCTGTATAAAGCCCCTCTCCCACTTTTCCTAGATTGGCAATGGCTTTTATTTTTCCTGTTTTTACTTCCATCACCATGGCGACCCCTGTACGCGCATCATTTTGGATCATCATTTTTTTCAAAGCGTTTTCTGTTACTTCTTGTATGAAAACATCTATTGTACTTACAATATCCTTACCCGTTTCAGGCGCAATTTCAAACAAGCCTTCTTCCACAGGAACTGTAACCCCACCCGCAATAGCACGCACCAATTGACGGCCATTGCGCCCATTTAAAACTGTATCATATGATTTTTCTAGGCCTACTTTATTTTCATCCCTGGCCAATCCAATAGTTCTATAGCCAATATTTTCATAAGGATTTAAGCGAATATTTTTTTCCTCAGCAATCAATCCGCTTTTGTATCTGCCTAATTTAAATAAAGGAAATTTGGCCAAAGACAAATATTGACGATAAGATATTTTTTTTCTAAGCTCATAATTACCAACGCTAGCTTCATAAGCAGCGGTCAAATCATTTTTATATTTTTCTGCAGATTGATCTTTAAATAAATTGGCCAAACAAATACTTAAAGAATCGATATTAGTCCTAAACAATAAACCAGATTTTTCATGTAAGGGGGTCACTCTAAAATCAATCGAAATATCAAATTGAGGTATATTGGTACTTAACATTTGGCCATCTTCACTATAGATGGTTCCTCTAGCTGCTGGGATGTCCACAATTCTTTGATGCAAACTGTCACTAAGCCCTCTCCAATATTTGCCTTGTACTTGTTGAATATAAAAAGCCTTGCCCAAGATGAGTATACAAACCAGCACCATCATGATGTAACTCAAATAAACCCTCCATAATATGTCGCGTTTTACGTCCATTATTTATTTTGAGATTGATTTTGAATTTTATTTTCTTTGGTCAAACGTATTGGCATTTCCTTGGACACCACTAAACCATAAGGTGCCACCTTGTCCTGAATTTCCACGGCTCTGCTACGACGCATTAAATCTGATTTTAAAGTTTTGTATTCGAATTGCAATTCTTTAAGCTCTCGTTGTGTGGTATTTATTTTTCGAATGGTTTTGTCGGTCAAATGCCCATTCGCTATGTATAAGATAGCGATCAGCGCCATGAACAAAAAGAAACTAATGTTCATGACAATCCACTGATAGTTAAGCATACTTTTTAAAGTAGTCTTAGTGGTAGGGTTAATAGATTCGGTCATACAACTTATAATCTTTCCGCAGCGCGCAATTTTGCACTCCTGCTTCGATTGTTTTGATTCATTTCCTTTTCAGAAGCCATTACAGGTTTTTTTGTAATGATTTTCCAAAAGACTTCTCTTTCTGGTGAAAGAAAAGGATGGGCATCTTTTTCTTCTTCTTGCGACACACGAAAAGCGTTTTTTACTAAACGATCTTCTATAGAATGGAAAGTGATAATTACCGCTCTGCCTCCTGGTTTAATGACCAAAGGCAACTGCGCCAAAAATTCTTTTAACACTTCCATTTCTTCATTTACGACTATTCTTATGGCTTGAAAAACTTGTGCCCAATATTTGTTGGGATTTCCTTTAACTACAGGGGCTATGAATGTTTTAAAATCTTGAACAGTATTTAATTTTACATGCTTACGTTGAGTAGCAATGTGTTTGGCTAAAGTTTTAGAATTGGTTACTTCGCCATATTGTTCAAACATTTTATGCAATTCGGCTTCACTAAAACTTTCAATCACATGCGAAGCAGTGGTGGCACCACGTTGATCCATGCGCATATCAAAAGGGCCATCATATCTAGTTGAAAAGCCTCTACTGCCTTCATCAAACTGATGACTACTTACGCCTAAGTCTGCGAGTACACCATCTACTTGTGTAATTTGATGTAAGCGTAAAAAACGTTGCAAGTATTTGAAATTTTCTGGAATAAATAATAAACGCTCGTCCTTGGGTAAATTATTTTTTGCATCCGCATCCTGATCAAAAGCAATCAATCGACCCTTCGGTCCCAATTGTGCTAAGATGCCCTTGCTATGACCACCTCCACCAAAAGTGGCATCCACATAAATGCCTTCTGGTTGAATGTTTAAGTATTCCATGGTTTCATGAAATAAGACGGGGATGTGGTAAGAAGAAGCAAATGCTTGAGATGCGGTAGAATCAATCGGTTGATTTGGCATCTTGTTTACTTAATCTTGTTTTTTAATTCCTGCCATTACTTCCTGAGCCAAATTGCTAAATTCATCTGCAGAGAAATCCTCAAAGAGCTGTTTGTACTTACTTGCATCCCATATTTCGAAACGATCCAATGCTGCAGCTAAAACAATTTCTTTTCCAGGTAAAGCAAATTCTCTTAAAGTGGGTGGCAATAAAATACGGCCAGCTCCATCTAATTCAACTTCTGTCGCTCCCCCTAGAAATTGTCGTCTAAACTGACGCACTTTTGGATCAAAATCATTCAATTGACTAATACGATCTAATATCCCTTGCCAGCTTTTCATTGGATAAAGCGTCAAGCACTTCTCAAACCCTCTACTTACAATAAAGTGATTCTCCCCTTCCGCTAGCTGTTTTTTAAGACCGCCAGGTAAGTGAAAACGCCCTTTTGCGTCGATGGTTGATTGATATTCTCCGTGAAAGCCTGTCATTGTTAATAATTGAAGTGATTTTTACCACTTGTTCACACAAATTAACACATTTTACCACTTTCATAGGCTAAAACAGGGGTTCTAGTTTTCCACAAGTAATAAACCAAGCTGAAAATCAATGCAGTAAGGGAATCCATAGTATAATTTCTAAGTTCTATTGTTTTAAATTGTGGAAACCTGTGGAAAACCCCATATTTTATGTGAAAAACAGGTGAATTAGCATGAAAATCAAGGCAATATGTACCTTTGGGGCATGATGAAACGCGAAAAGCTTCCCATTGAAGCATTTGACTACAATTTGCCTGATGACCGTATCGCCTACACACCGGCAAAGGATAGGGCCGAAAGCAAGCTATTGGTTTGGGATAAGGAGATTATTGCAGAAAGCAACTATGCACAAATAGCAAATTTTATTCCTGAAAATTCGACGCTCCTTTTTAATAACAGTAAAGTAATTGCAGCGAGAATATTTTTTGAAAAAAATAAAAACAATGATTCAGCGGCTTCAAACAAAACCAATGATAAAGAAACATCGATAGAAATATTTTGCTTAGAACCAAGCACTGCTTATAGTCCTGTGGCGATGGCCATGCAAACCACTAAAAAAGTGGAATGGATTTGTTTGGTGGGTGGTGCAAAGAAATGGAAAGAAGGTTTGCTCGAAAAAAAAATAATCTTACAAGGAAAAAATATTTCAGTATATGCAAAAAAACTAGCAGCCAATGATGGCAAATTTTTAATTGAATTTTCTTGGGAAGAAGATTTTCATTTTTCTGAAATTATTGAACATATTGGAAACATTCCACTTCCCCCCTATATTCAAAGAGCCGCCAATTCCCAAGACAAAGAAAGATACCAAACTACTTATGCCAAAGAAGAAGGCTCCGTAGCAGCACCCACTGCGGGCTTACATTTTAATGAAAAAATATTTCAATCCTTAGCCGCTAAAAATATTGATTGTCAATTTCTGAGTTTACATGTAGGTGCCGGTACTTTTTTGCCAGTAAAAACTGCGCATATTGATGATCATCCCATGCATGCAGAATTTTTTGAAGTGCCTAAAACAGTGATTGAATTTTTATTAAACAAAGCAGCTGAAACAGCACAACAAGAAAAATCTGGACCATTGATTGCAGTGGGTACTACTTCGCTCAGAACCATTGAATCGCTTTACTGGTTGGGCGTGAAATTAATTCAAATAAAAAATAGCCAAGGCGAAACTACCATCCCAGCGATGGATCTAAAATTATTGCAATGGGATGCCTATGAATTGAACCCATCAGAAATTAGCAATAAAGAAGCACTTAATGCTTTACTCACTTGGATGGCATCCAATAAAATGGAAACATTAATTACAAGTACGCAACTGATGATTGTTCCAGGGTATACTTTTAGACTTTGCAATGGATTGGTCACCAATTTCCATCAACCTAAATCCACCCTATTGTTAATTATTGCAGCCATTACTGGAGCTCAATGGAAAAAGATTTATAAGTATGCCATCGAGCAGCAATACCGTTTTTTAAGTTATGGAGATGGTTCTTTGTTTTGGATCAACTAGCTAATGGGTAATACAATTTCTATGCTAGTGCCTTTGTCTACTTCGCTTTTTACTTGAATATTGCCTTTATGGGCATCTAAGACCCACTTCACATAACTCATGCCTAAGCCATAGCCCTTTACATCATGTACATTGCCCGACTGGGCACGATAAAATTTTTCAAATATATGCTTGATGGCATCCGCATTCATGCCAATACCCTTGTCTTCAATTAAGATAGACATTTTATTATTTTGCGACTTGGTTTTTATAAGGATATGGATGGAGGCTTTGGAATACTTTATAGCATTGTCAATTAAATTAGACAGCACATGCAATAAATGCTCTTCATCCACTGCAATCACCGAAGGATTGGCTTCTAATATAGTTTCTACTTCTGATGGCTTCCCCTCTAATTGTAATTTAAAACTATCTACTACCCCTTGTATTAAATCATGGATATCGGTAGGCTGCTTATTTAATTCATTTTCTTTTTTGTCTAATTGTGCTGCTTGTAAAATAGTTTCCACATGCTTGTTCATGCGCACATTTTCTTCCTTGATAATATTGCTAAAATATTCTACCGATTTTGCATCTGTATTTACTTTTGAACTTTTCAATGCGTCCACTGCCAATGAAATAGTAGCCAAGGGTGTTTTTAATTCATGGGTCATGTTGTTAATGAAATCTCTTTTAATCTCCACCAACTTCCTTTGGTAAATCAAAGATCTAATGGTAATAAAGAAGGCCGCTAATACCACCAATATAAATAATGCTACCCCTACAATCACCCACTGCAATGAATGCAAGAGATACATGCGCACATTAGGCATCACAATAATAATAGACTCAAAAGGCCCAGAGGGCTCTATAATGTCTTGAGGAATCACTGACACCCTGCTTTGCAATGTGTTTAATTCATCCGAAAAAACATCTTCAAATTTTTTACTCTTAAATTCAACATTGCCTTTTTTGTCTGCCACAGCAAACTCAAATTTAACATCCCCTAATCCGTATTTCTCTAAAGCAATTTTTATTTTCTGATAAACTTCCTGATAGGTATAGATATCTGAGATGGTAGTTTCTCCAAAATTATGTAAATGATAATCGTCGTTTAAGCCCAATGCTTTTTTAGGCAAATGAAAAGACATCCCACTATTCATTTTTTTTGCAATTTCATTGGATACGATAACACCCGACTGATTCAACCTGTCGGACAATTGATTCTTAGAAAGTATCATCAAGCCTTGCAACCAAGTGACTTGAATAAACAAGATGCCCAAAATAGAAAGGCCGATGAGGGTAAATATGACTGGGAATGTTTTTTTCATAGAAGCAATAGCTACCTCGTTTTGGTAGGTGAATATAAAAAAAATCCCGGCTACCTGAGGCAACCGGGACAATTATTTAGATTTTAGACCTGTATTTATCTGATAGTGCAACTACAAAACACCCTCCACCAATACCGTGGCTTTGTTGTTGATGACTTCTACAAATCCACCTTGGATAGCGTAGGTTTCTGAAGCCATTCCTTTCTTTAACACTTTTACCTGCCCTATACCCAAGGCACTCACTAATGGAGCGTGCTTGTCTAAGACTTCAAATAAACCATCAATGCCTGGCAGTTGAACGCCTTGTACATCGCCACTGAATAGTTTTTTTTCTGGTGTTAATATTTCCAATAACATGAAAGCTGTTTAAGTAATCGAAGTTTATAATTAAGCGGTGGCCATCATTTTCTTTCCTTTCTCAATGGCATCATCGATGGTGCCTACCAAGTTAAACGCTGCTTCCGGATAAACATCTACATCTCCATCCATAATTGCATTGAAGCCGCGAATGGTTTCTTCGATAGATACGAATACACCTTTCAATCCTGTGAATTGTTCTGCTACATGGAAAGGTTGTGATAAGAAACGTTGTACACGACGGGCACGAGACACAATCAATTTATCTTCATCGCTTAATTCATCCATACCTAAGATGGCGATAATATCTTGCAACTCTTTGTAACGTTGTAAAATCATTTTTACTTTTTGTGCAGTGTCATAATGTGCATCACCCACAATAGCTGGTGTTAAAATTCTTGAAGTTGAATCCAAAGGATCCACCGCAGGATAAATACCTAAATCGGCAATTTTACGAGACAATACTGTCGTTGCATCTAAGTGCGCAAAAGTAGTCGCTGGTGCAGGATCGGTCAAATCATCCGCAGGAACATACACCGCTTGTACAGAAGTGATAGAACCATTTTTAGTGGAGGTGATACGCTCTTGCATTAATCCCATCTCAGTGGCCAAAGTTGGTTGATAACCCACCGCTGATGGCATACGACCTAATAAAGCCGATACCTCAGAACCTGCTTGTGTGAAACGGAAGATATTGTCTACGAAAAATAAAATGTCTTTTCCTTTACCAGTGCCATCTCCATCACGGAAATATTCTGCAATGGTCAAACCACTCAAAGCCACACGCGCACGTGCTCCTGGAGGTTCATTCATTTGTCCAAATACGAAAGTAGCTTTTGATTCTTTTAAGTCTTTTAAATTTACTTTACTCAAATCCCATCCACCTGCTTCCATACTGTGTTTGAAATCTTCACCATATTTCATGATACCTGCTTCAATCATCTCACGCAACAAATCATTTCCCTCACGTGTTCTTTCTCCCACACCCGCAAACACAGATAAACCACCGTGTCCTTTGGCGATATTATTAATCAATTCTTGAATCAATACTGTTTTACCTACACCCGCACCACCAAACAATCCAATCTTTCCACCTTTTGCATAAGGCTCAATAAGATCGATTACTTTAATACCTGTAAACAACACTTCTGTTGCTGTACTTAAGTCTTCGAACTTTGGAGGCGTTGCGTGAATAGGACGGCCATTAGATTTATCTAATTGAGGTAAGCCATCAATAGCATCTCCAGTTACATTAAACAAACGACCATAGATGTCATCACCAATAGGCATTGAAATTGGCTTGCCGGTATCAGTTACGACCATACCTCTTACCAAACCTTCGGTACCGTCCATGGCAATGGCACGCACACTGTCTTCTCCTAAGTGCTGTTGCACTTCAAGAATCAATTTTTCACCGTTGGTTTTTGTAATGTAAAGGGCATTGTAAATTTCAGGAAGTGCATTCTGATTAGGAAATTGCACATCCACTACAGCGCCAATAATTTGTTTGATTTTACCTGTTGTTACCATAATATACTATTTCGGCTGCAAAGGTAAGGCATTGTCACTTTATTGCAAAAATTGTACGTAGATAATCGCAGCTAAAATTCCCCCCACAATGGGGCCAATAACGGGGACAGCGGCATAAGCCCAATCGCTGCTCCCTTTTCCCTTGATAGGCAGGAGAAAATGCATGATTCTAGGGCCTAAATCCCTGGCTGGATTGATGGCCCAACCGGTGGGTCCGCCTAGGCCAAAGCCAATTCCGCCTACCAATAAAGCCACAGGCAAAGCAGACAAGGCCCCCAAATCTGAACTGGCGGGTTTGATGAAAAAGATGCCTAATAAAAAGACCAAGGTGGCCAAGGTTTCAACGATAAAATTTTGGGGTAGATTTCGAATAGATGGCCCTGTTGAAAAAACAGCCAATTGTGCTGCCTGATCTTTGGACTCATTGAATTGATCTTTGTAGATCATCCAAACGATGAGTGCCCCCAACATAGCGCCTAAAATCTGTGCTAAAATATAAGAAGGTACCAAGGCCCAACTAAATTTTCCTGCTGAAGCAAAAGCAATGGTCACGGCAGGATTTAAATGTCCGCCGCTAATGCTACTGGTGGCATAGACTCCAATAAAAACTGCAATGACCCAGCCAAGAACAATCGTGACCAATCCTCCATTGTTTCCTTTGGTATTGGGTAAAATATTATTGGCTACTACGCCATCTCCAATGGTGACCACCAAGGCGGTGCCTAATAATTCAGCTACAAAAGGTGTCATGTGTTTTTATTTTAAGTAAATATTAAATCAAGTTAAAGAAAATTCGGATAAGTTACCAATTGTTGGTGGCCTTGATGGCTCTTTCCCAACCCTTGATCCACTCCGATCTTTGATCCTCTTTAATGGCAGGTTCAAAAATTTGATCTATTTGCCATTTAGTGCTTAATTCTTCTATGTCTTTCCAAAAGCCAACGGCCAACCCTGCTAAATAAGCTGCCCCCAAGGCCGTAGTTTCGACCATGGTGGGACGAACTACTTTGGTATTCACCACATCTGCTTGAAACTGCATGAGTAAATTATTATGTGTGGCGCCTCCATCCACTCTCAATTCTGCAATAGGTATACCTGAATCGGCTTCCATGGCTTTGAGTAAATCATAACTTTGAAAAGCTATGCTTTCCAAAGCCGCGCGGGCAATATGCGCTGATGTAGTACCTCTTGTGATGCCCACAATGGTGCCTCTTGCATGTTGATTCCAATAAGGCGCGCCTAAGCCTGCAAAGGCAGGTACTAAATAAACGCCATCTGTGCTGTCCACTCCCTTCGCCATAGCTTCCACCTCAGAAGAATTTCTTATTAAATGCAAGCCATCTCTTAACCACTGAACAACGGCCCCACCAATAAATACACTGCCTTCCAATGCATAATAAGTATGTCCATTAATTTGCAAAGCAATGGTGGTTAATAAATTGTTTTTCGAACGCACTGCTTTTTCACCGGTATGCATTAACATAAAACATCCTGTGCCATAAGTATTTTTTACCATACCTGGTTCGGTACACATTTGTCCAAACAAAGCAGACTGTTGATCCCCTGCAATGCCTGCAATAGGAATTTCCTGTTGCGCAAACAATTGTGTAGTGTGGCCGTATACTTCACTGCTGCTTTTTACTTCTGGCAACATGGATACAGGTACATTTAATAATTTTAACAATTCAGTATCCCACTGCAGTGTATGAATATTAAATAGCATGGTGCGCGATGCATTGGTCACATCCGTCACATGCACTTTACCATTGGTTAATTTCCAAACCAACCAAGTATCAATGGTACCAAAAATAAGTTCACCTTTATTGGCTAAATCGCGCGCACCTGCTACATTGTCTAAAATCCAATTAATTTTTGACCCAGAAAAATATGCATCTATGACCAATCCTGTTTTTTCTTGAATCAATGCAGCCTTGCCTTGTTTTTTTAGTTCATCACAAAAATCTGAAGTACGTCGGTCCTGCCAAACAATAGCATTGTAAACAGGTTGCCCTGTAGTTTTATTCCATACGACTGTAGTTTCTCTTTGATTGGTAATGCCAATGGCCGCCACATCATTGCTTTGTAATCCTTTTAAACTAATCGCTTCGGTAGCCACCCCCATTTGAGTGCTCCAAATTTCTAAGGGATCGTGCTCCACCCAGCCTGGCTTAGGAAAAATTTGTTTGAATTCTTTTTGTGCAGTGGCGTGAATTTGACCTTGGTGATCAAATAAAATGGCACGACTACTGGTGGTACCCTGATCAAAGGATAAGATATATTTTGACATAACAATCTGTTAATAGATTGTAATATAAAAAAAGAATCGCAAAATTTATCTTCTATTTTTCAACCAATTTTCGGGATCTAAGAAAATACCTTTCTCATTGTTAATCATGATTAGTAAAGCCCCTTCTCCATCTAAATTGATGCCCGATTTCCCAAGTAAAGTGCCTGCTCTTACTTCCTGGCCCACAGTTACATTGATACTACTTAAATGGGTGTAAGTAGAAAAATATTTTCCATGTTGCACAAATACGGTTAAATCGCCATTGATGTCTCCGGTATATTTTACAATTCCATTGGCCAAACTTTTGACAGAAGTCCCTTTGGGCAAAGCCAATTCAATACCATCACTTTTTCGATTCAATTTAGTGCCTGGAATATTCTCCACACCAAAATGTATGTACACATTTCCTTTATCTACTGGCCAAGGCAAACTTCCTTTGTTATTTTCAAAAGAAACAGAAGCTTCTCTTCCTTCTTCAGTAGTTTCCAATGCCGAATAAGGACGATTGTCGGTAGTGCTTGTTAATCCCCCATTCGCATTGATTTCCTTTCTATTTTTTGCGCTTGATTTGGCTGGCGCAGCGACCTCTGTATTTGATTTCGAACTGGCTTTTGCAGCATCACTGGCAGCTTTTAATTTGGCCAATCTTTCTTTTTCTTTTCTTTCTGCTTCTAAGGTTTCTCTTTTAATAATGGTTAATAAAGCAGATTGCATTTTTCTTCTTTGCGCTTCTTTTTGACGCACTTGCGCACTAATTTCTTGCTCTTTATTTTTTAATTGCTTGACAATTTTATCTTGCTCCTTTCGGTCATCTACTAATACTTTTAACTGATCACTCTGCACCGTTAATGTTTTCAATCGATCTTTTTTATTGGACCCCAATTGAGTGATTTTACCATTTAAATATTGTTGTGACAAATCAATTGAGTTTGCTTGCGCTTCTCTGTTTTGTCTATAGCTTTTTAAATATGTGATCCTTTTTACTGCATCATTAAAGCTATTGGCAGAGAATAAAAAATTAAGGTATTCATAACCACTCCTGCTTTTATAGGCAAAGACAATACTCTTTTCGTATTTGGATTTTAAAGTATCTAAATCCTTATTTAATCTTTGGACATCTAGTTGATTGGTATAAATGGCATTGTCCAAAATTTTTACTTGCTTGGCAATGCCTTTAATTAAGGCTTCTCTTTTGGCAATTTTGCTTTGGATCACCGCCAATTGACCCAATGAATTTTTCTTGTTCTTTTTGGTTTGCTCTAACAAATAATTCAATTCTTCTATCTCTTTACGAATGGACTGTGTTTCTTTTTGTAAATCTTCACGAGACAGATTGTCCTGTGCCATTGTGGGCATGGACAGCATTGTCAATAAAAAAATAAATAGTACAAACCTTTTTAACATCATCTTTTATAAATTATTTTCTTTTACCTAGCTTGGGTACCCCAAAGGTATATTTTAAAGGTTCATTAAAATTATATTCCTTCACTTCCATATGTACTTCCAAACGAGATTGTGCAGATATAATTAATTCCCTATTTAAAGGAAATTGGTACTGATTGAGCGTCACATGATTGCTATAAGAAATAGCACAGGTGCGGTGTTGAGAAATATCAATATCGTCCAGTTTTAGTTGTAAAATTTCAGAATGGTCTTCATTTAAGACCACTAGATTTTTAAACAAGTTGCCAATCAAGCCCACTTCTAACTTATTATTATTGATTTTATAAGACACCAGTTTTGCATTGTCCATATAAATAGGATTGCCAATCAATAAATCCTGAAGAGTCGTAAAAGTGATCGGTATTTTTAATACTTCTTGCAAATAACTTAAAGACTTCCGTTCTATATTTTTATTTTTCCTTAAAGGGTAAATTAGCACCAGGCTATCTTTGTTCACTAAGGCTTTTAATCCAATCACACCCATGGCACCGCGAATAGTAATATAAATAGCTGAATCTTTCACTAAGCTTAAATTGACAATATAATTGTCTGCATTGTTGGCCGATTCGTAATCCACTTTCAAACGCGCATTCATTGTTTTAAAATCTATCTTTGTTTGCGCTAATTTGTCCAAAATGCTTTTGACAATGGCGGAAGAATCCACTTTAGGTTTTTCTGAAAGCAATTGAACCTCATTGGCCTCTTTTTTAGATAGCGCTTCTTTGAGCACTTGTACTTTTCTAAATGTGGTACAAGAAGCCACTAAAGTCATTGAAACAACAAAGAAGATTATTTTTTTCATGCTAAGCTTATTGTTTGCCAGTGTGGCCAAAGCCTCCTGCGCCTCTTAGTGTGGTATCTAATTCAATGACAGTTTCAAAAATTGCGTTTTCAATTGCACAAAAAACCATTTGTGCAATGCGGTCCCCATCGTTGATGGTTTGTGTTTCTTTGGATAAATTGATTAGGATCACTTTTATCTCCCCACGATAATCTGCATCAATGGTACCTGGCGTATTTAAACAAGTAAGCCCTTGCTTGATAGCCAAGCCAGATCTGGGTCTGATTTGCGCTTCAAAATTTTGAGGAATGGCTAAAAATAAACCAGTGGGTACCAATACCCGATCCATGGGTTCCAATAAAAGGGGCGTCTCTAAATTCGCCCTTAAGTCCATACCCGAAGCGCCTGTCGTAGCATACTGAGGCAACGGATGATGACTTTTGTTTACAATTTGGATCGCAATGGACATGGTCAACAAAAATAGGTAAATTAGAACTAGAAGTAAAATATACTACCAAAACGAATGGTATTGGAAAGTGGATTTTTGGTAATGCCCCCACCAGATGGAACCAAATAGGAAATATTGAACTTAGACTGCTGGTACTGGAAACTAGCACCAATGGTAAAATATTGCATGTTCCCAAGGTTCTTATTGTTGTCTAGATAATAGCCTGCTCTTAAATAAAAACGGTTGATATAATTGTATTCCAAACCTGTAGATGCTTTGATAGATTCGCCAATGGGCATTCCATCTTTTCCATTAAAGGAATTGAACCAACTCGATACCACCGACTGAGAAAAATAATGATTCACCGATTCTACATCAGAATTATTAGGACTTACGGGCACCATCAAACGATTCACATCTACCCCGAATTCTATAGAATTTTCTGCATCTAGTTTATTTAAATACCCAATACCTAAGCCCAAATTGGCTGGGATAAAATATTTTTTTGAATTATCGGTATAACTAATCTTACCTCCTAAATTAGAAAGCAATAAGCCCGCATGAAATCCTTGTAGGTTTTCATTTTGTTTGTAAAACAAACTAATGTCCCCAGACAAAGTATTGCCTGCTCTATAATTGACAGGATTATTGATAAATGATCCTGTCACTAATTTAGAGTGAATATACCTCAAAGTGACGCCCATGCTAAGTTTATCTGTTAGCAAAATACTGTAGCCAAAATCATAACTATATTCAGAAGGCCTTTGAGAAGGCAGGGAAGTATTACCGGATTCATCTGTAAAATCAATATTTCCCAAACTAAAAAAACGTAAGGAACTATTGATGGCACTGATGTTATTTAATTTTTTATAATAACCTGCACTAGCCAAATACACATCCGTTAAGCCCAAATCTTTTAACCAGGGGGTATAGTTAATTAAAAAACCTTGCTTTTCTGCCATGTAAGGAAGCTTGGACGTATTCCCAAAAAGATCATTGGCCTCCGGAGACATGGCCAAGGATAAATTACCCATTCCACCCGAACGTGCGTCTGGAGAAATAAGCATGAAAGGAACCGCCGTACTTTGAATATTAATTTGCGCCCAAGCAGAGGAAGTGATCAAGGAAGCCATCAATAAAAACACATAAACTTTAAACTTGGACTGCATCATACGATTGATTTGAACTTTAGAAATTAAAGGTACTAATTTCATTTGTAGGACTCGTTAAAATTTGACTAATTTATTGGTCAAGACCTTGGTCTGTTGGCCGTTGGACAAGGTGATTGTATAATAGTATACCCCTGGATTTAAAAAGCCACCATTCGCATTGGATCCATCCCAATAAGAAATAACTCTATTGGCTTTGTACTCAGCACTTAAAGGCTTGGTAAATAGTAATTGCCCATTGTTATCATAGACAGTTAGATTTATGTTTAATGCAGTGCCTAATTGATTTTGTTCGAAACTAAAATAAGTAAATTGTGCAAATGGATTGGGAAAATTATTTACTTTATTCAAAAGTAAATTGGTGGTATCCGGCACAATAAAATCGAGCGTGTCTTTATTGGAATTACCCAATAAGTCCCAAGCCTTGATGACAATTTGATGTGCCCCCAAAGACAAATTGGGCAAAGCAAATTGAACACTACCCGTTTGATAAGTATTGATGGCTGCTGTATAATAATTGTTCAGTACAATTTCATTTTTGGTATCCCCATCGATAAGTAAACTAAGGTCATGGCCCAAGGAATTGCCGGAAGTTTGAATGCCCGCTTCATCTTTCAAATGTACCAGTAAAGTTGAATTGGCCGCTGCCCATCCACCATTGATAAAATTGGTATCATTTAAATATAGTTGCATGGCCGGCCCTAGACTATCTGAAAAATTTTGAGTCATGGCTGGCTTGGTAAATAATTCAGTATAAATTCCAATGGCATCTGCACTATCATTGTAAGCGTTCAATTGTAATTTTATACCCCCTTGATTGATGGCCACTTCTTTAGGCAAGATAAAGTCAATGGTAAATTTTCCAGCATTCACAGTGGCCAATCCTTTGAATAAAATACTTTCTTGAACAGCTACATTTACCGGAATACTACTTGAAATATTACCCAATGTTTTTTTAAGATTGGCCGCATCATAAAGGGTCATTTCTATCAAGCCTTTAAAATTAATTTTTGTTTGCCCATTGGATTGCACCAATCCGCTCATGGTATATTTAGCTCCTGCTTCTAAACTATCCTTACCCATAAATGTTTTTCCATTGATGGCCGTCAACACTACTTGGTCATTGGGTTTGGCTAAATACATAGCGGGATCACCTAGTAAAGTAAACTTAAAAGTATTCACATGGTCTTCGCCTTGCGCCCATGCTGCCATCTTGGCTTTCTGCAATGCCCATCCAATGCTTAGAAAATGACCCGCACTGTCTGGCACCAATAATTTTTGGATGAATTGATCATTGATTTGTTTGTTGCTGTAGGCATCCACCAATCTACTGGCTGCCACCAAGGCCACTACCCCTTTTGAATTTTTTAATAGGGCATCAAAACCAATCGGACTCAATTGTGGTTGATCGTAGGGTGCAAAATCGCAGGAAGCAGTAATCATCAAAGGCAATTTTCCTGCATTGTTCCATTGTTGAATTTCGGGTTGTGTAATCACCGCTTCTTCGGTCAGTCTTAAATAATTTCCATGTCCTGTATAATTCAAAATTAAGGTACCATTGTTGACCGCTTGATTGATGCTGGCGTTGACCAAGGGATAGGTATTGCCTGCAATGTTTTTAGTCACAGGATATAAATCTAAATATATTTTTTTCTGATTCCAGCTAGCTACCTTCTTTTGTAAATTGGTT
>CAINEG010000026.1 GCA_903847655.1 uncultured Bacteroidota bacterium | reverse complement strand
CAGCCCACTAAGTTTTGTCCAAAATCAATAACTTTTTCTCCCTTGGGTGTTGTAAATATTTTAATAGGATTAAATACTTCATGTTTTTTGACCAACTCATTTTGTGTAGCAATCAAATTGGTATTTTTAAAACTGTCTATCTTTTTTGCATTCAACCATGCCTCATCATTGTAATTGATGGTAGCCCAACCAATTTTTTCTTGACGTGCATCAATGGTTTCTCCATTGTATATTTCTGAATATTCGATCGCCCCTGTATTAGTTTTCCATGTATCATCAGAAACCACCACTGCCTTACTGCCATCCGTATAAGTAATGTTTAATTGAAACAACAAAGCAATGTCTTTACCATAAATATCTTTATTGTTGGTATAGCCCATAATGCCTCGGTACCAGCCACTGCCAAGGGTGACCCCAATAGCATTATTGCCCGTTTTCAATAAATTGGTAACATCATAGGTTTGGTATTGTAAACGAGTAGCATAGCTTGTCCAACCTGGCGTTAAATAAGCATCGCCTACCCTTTGTCCATTGATCTGTGCTTCATACATACCATGCGAAGTAATATAGGCGATGGCATGGGCAATTTTTTTATTGGAAGAAAATTGTTTTCTAAACAATGGGCTTGGCCTATTGCTTGCTTCTTTAAAACCTGGTTCAATCCATTTGGCTTGCCAGTCATTGGCATTTAAAAAAGCAATGTGAAAATTAGCTGGAGCTGTCCATTCAGAAACAATACCCTCTTTGTCCCATACCCTTAGTTGCCAATGGTATTGAGTATTAGATTTTAATGCAGGGCCTGCGTATTCCACCATTACCGATTGACTACTATTTACTTTTTGCGTGGCCCATACTATTTGTTGGCCATCCATCACTTTGATTTCATAAGCCGATTGGCTTTGATCTCTTTTGGCAGACGCCAATGCCCAACTAAATCTTGGGGCTGCTATATCTAAGCCAATTGGATTGGTTTTATTTTCCGTTAATAAATTGCTTGGTTTTAATTGTGCTTGAGCCGACATCAAAAACAAAAGCATCGTAGTCACTAAAATTAGTTTTTTCATAAGTATCAATTTATATTTTCTTAAGTAGTTCGTAATTAAATAGTTTTATTTTTTGAAGCATAATATTGCAAGGAAATTAAATTATTAGGAATAGACTTTGAATTCCAATCCTCGTGAACGGCCAATGCGGCACCCAAGGCAGAAGCTTGAGGAATGGCTGCAGCAAATACTTCATACTGGGGATAGGCCTTGGCAAGCATATTCATAAAAATTTCGTTTTTACTAAAGCCCCCATCTACAAAAATTCTATTGACTTTAGTTTTAGCAATGATTAAGTTAGTACTAATTATTTGCTTCTTAACTAAACTAGCCACTAAATGATGATAAGCGGTTTCATAAGAATCATATTGGGCTAGATCAAAATTTTCGTCAGTTTCCTTGATCAGGATTTCTGACTGGTAGCTAATGTTCGTGAAATAGTCGGCCGCTTTATTAAATTGCTTGTTCAATAGCAATACCCCCTGCTCATGCGCTTTGCCACTGAACAATCTTGCTGCTTTGATGGGCTTACCTGTATAAGATAGATAAGAAAGTACATCTTGCTTTAGTTCATCAATTGTGAGTGCAGAATCGTTGAATGGATTTAAACTAATGCACCAAGTGCCAGTAGAAATAAGCACAAAGGGTTCCCTAAATGTATTTAAATAAGGAATCAAGGCCGAAGAGCTATCGTGCAAGCCTACCTTTGAACTGGTGGGAGGAAAAAGCTTGTCCAGACCTTCTTTCAACACCCAGTCATGGTATTTATTTTCTGAAAAATTCCAAAGCATGGTATGACAACCAATGCTGGTAATAGCTGCACTTAATTCAGCTTTGATCAGGTAATGAATGTATTGAGGCAAGTGCAGGGCCCATTTAATTTGATTAAACAAAACTGGTTGCTCCTTTTTAATTCGGTACAATTGCAAGCCTGAATTTAAATTGCCTAAATAAGGAGAAGCCGTGGCTAAAGACATTGCATCCATGGCTCCATAGCTTAATTCAAAGGCTTGTTTGGTGGATTCCTTAAATGGCTTCAGATAATTATACAAAGGAGGCAATACCTGCCCTTGCGCATCTATGAAAACAAAGCTGGCCCCATAAGCAGCACAATGCATGTATTTGATTTCAAAAGATGGATTTTCTTGTATGCCTTTGATAGAAGATTTTACCCAAGTTGACAATGCAAGAATATCTTCGCAGTCAAATCCATCCTCGTCTTTTATTTCATCAATTGTTGTGCTTACCTCATGCACTAATTGATAAGCTTCATTGAATAAAAAAAGCTTTTTATTGGTTTTGCCAATATCAAAAATTAATAGAACGGGAATTGGTGTCATAATTTTATTTATAAACCAGTAGCAATAGTATTGGCCCCTCTTTCTTTGATTAAGCTAGCCCTTATTTTATTATTTCTATAAAAAGCAATAGGGTCTAATGCACCGCCCGCTCTTAATCTGGCTTCTGCAACCAAGGCTCTAAGATCTGTCCTAAAAGTATTTTGCAAAATTTCCTGAGCGGCCACCACATCATTGTTTTCTTGTGCTTTGTTTAATTGAGTACGGTCTACCAATAAAGCCTGAGCATAAGAAAGCATAATGGCTTCCACGGATTGCAATAAATCTTCTAAAGGATCTTTGACATTGTGGCTCGCGTCAATCATCCAACCTAAATCGGTGGCATGATTCAAGCCTCTTGCGTCCATGCCTTCAACCAATTCATTAAAAATTAAAAACAATTGATAAGGTTTGATGCTTCCCACGGTTAAATCATCGTCCCCATATTTACTATCGTTAAAATGGAAGCCTGCTAATTTTTCTTCCATCATTAACAAGGCTACAATTTGTTCGATATTGGCATTGGGTAGATGATGGCCCAAATCCACTAGGGTAAAGGCTTTTGGGCCTAGTTTATTGGCGTATAATAAGGACTGCCCCCAATCTCCTACGGTCATGGAATAAAAATTAGGTTCAAAAGCTTTATATTCCACAAATACTTTCCAATCCGAAGGAAGGGCTGCATATATTTCATGTAAACCTTCTAAAGTATTTTGAAAGGCCTTTCTAAAATTTAATTGTCCAGGAAAACAACTTCCATCACTTAACCAAACGGTCAATGCTTTAGAACCAAGTTCAATACCATGTTTAATGACTTCTATATTATGTTCAATGGCTTGCCTTCGAATGGCTTTGTTGGTGTTTTGTAGGGATCCAAACTTATAACTCAATGCCTGGTCTTTTTGATCCTGAAAAGTATTGGAGTTCATGGCATCAAATTTCAAATTCAAATCGGTGGCTAATTGTTTAATGGCCGTATAATCTGAGGGGATATCCCAAGGAATATGCAAGGAGATGGCCCCACTTGAATTATTTAAGGCATGCAATAAACCTATGTCTTCCATTTTTTGTTCTAAGTTGCCTGGCTCCCCTGCCCCCGAGAATCGAGCAAATCGCGTACCCCCTGTACCCAATGCCCAACTAGGTATGGCTACATTAAAATCAATTAGTTTTTGAATAATGGCTTCTGCATTCGGGATTTCAGACTTTGCAAAATCAAACCTTTTTTGATGCGTTTTTTGTACATCAGAATTATGCTGGTCTATTTGTTTTTTGTCAATTCTCATCTTGGTTAATTTAACTTTTACGAAAGCTTATACTAGGGCAAATAAAATACATGGGTTAAGGGAATAGAAATAGGTGAATCATTTGGATGCGTTAACATAATATCCTTCATATAAGTCCACCATTTTTGCATAATGGGTTGTTTTGGTAAAGCGTCTAAGGCCATTTCATCTTGCACTTTCATTACGCCAAATAAAGAACCCGTTGCTTCATTTAAATAAATAGCATACTCGCTAATGCCTGTTGTTTTTAATAAAGTAGCTAGTTCAGGCCAAATAGCATCATGACGCTTTTTGTATTCAGCTTCATTGCCTGCTATTAATTTCATTTCAAATGCTATCTGTTTCATCTTTTTAAATTTCTATCTTACAAATGAGGCGGCAATACCTCCATCAACATTCATCGCATTGCCTGTAGATTTATTCAATAAGCCCCCCACATAAGCAAAACAAGCATTGGCAATATCTTCCGGTAAAATAATTTCATTCAATAAAGTTCTGCCTGCATAATAAGCAGGTAGCTCTTCCACTTTAATGCCATAGGCTTTTGCACGACCTTCGGCCCAACCTCCACTCCATATATTAGAACCTGCAATCACCGCATCGGGGTTAATCACATTTACTCTAATTTTATCCTTGCCTAATTCTGCTGCATTTAAACGACTTAAATGAAGTTGTGCTGCTTTTGCCGATCCATAGCCTGCATTGTTTGGCCCACTCACTAAGGCATTCTTACTTACAATATTTAAAACATCCCCACCCATATTTTGTTTTCTCATTATACCAACTGCAGCTTGCGTTACTAGCATTTGACCTTTCACTAGTACATCGTATAATAAATCCCAATCGGCTTCGGTATGGTCTTCAATGGTTTTTGAGATTGATAAACCAGCATTGTTTACAATCAAATCCAAGCCACCAAAACTTAAGGCTGCTTGCTTGGCAGTTGCTTGTATAGTAGTAGCCTTGGTCACATCCAACAAACAAGCAGAAACCATATCTTTTCCAAACAAGCCTATAAATTCTTCTTTGGCTTCTTGCAATCTTTCTGCATGATTGTCCGATAATACCACACAGGCCCCTTCGCTTGCAAATTTCTTTGCAATGGCCTTACCTATTCCACCACCACTTCCGGTTACTAATGCAATGCGACCGCTCAATGCTTTAGGTTTAGGCATTCTCTGCAATTTGGCTTCTTCCAATAACCAGTATTCAATATTAAAAGCTTCTTGTCGAGGCAAAGAGGTATAGCTTGAAATGGCTTCTGCCCCTTTCATTACATTAATCGCATTGATATAAAACTCAGAAGCTACTCTTGCTGTTTGCTTGTCTTTGGCAAAACTAAACATACCAATGCCTGGATATAAAATAATAACCGGATTGGCATCACGCATCGCTGGACTGTTGGCATGCTTACAACTAGTATAATATTCGCCATACATTTTTCTGTAGGCTTCAAATAAAGGGGCTAGTTTTTCTTTCACCGATTTCACCTCTGACAAATCTTCCGTAGCATTTAAATTTAATACTAATGGGGAAATTTTAGTTCTTAAAAAATGGTCAGGACAACTGGTACCCAATGGCGCTAATCTATCTAAATCTTTTGAATTGATAAATTCTAATACACGTTCATCGTCGGTAAAATGTCCAATCATTTTGGTAGCCAAACTACAAAAACCCCTTAAGATAGGTGCTAAGGCTGCTGCTTGATTTAATCTCTGTTCAGGCGATGCAGATTTAATTTTTTCTCCAGCAAATACCGTTGGCTTTTTGGCAATACTTGCATTTATATATGCTGCACATTTTTCAATTACTTCTAAAGTGTTCACATAACTTTCATAAGCCGTATCTCCCCAAGTAAATAAACCATGTGAACCCAACATAATACCAATGATGCCGGGATTTTTATCCAAACATTCTTTTAATTGTAAGCCTAAATCAAAGCCTGGCTTTTGCCATGGCACCCAACCTATTTTTCCACCAAACAATTCCTTGGTTATTTTTTCTCCATCCTTTGCAGCAGCAATAGCAATGGCTGCATCGGGATGCAAATGATCTATGTGTTTGAAAGGCAAGAATCCATGTAAGGCTGTATCAATACTTGGTGCTTTAGAGGCTAAATCATAAATGCAATGATTG
>CAINEG010000025.1 GCA_903847655.1 uncultured Bacteroidota bacterium | reverse complement strand
GTTTCAATATCTAATCCGTTGGTAGGCTCATCTAACAATAAAATATCTGGATTCCCAAATAAAGATTGCGCCAATAATACTCTTAATTTAAAATTACTAGGAATGTCCTTCATTAAATCCTGATGCATTTCTTCTTTCACCCCTAAATCGCTGAGTAAACTTGCCGCATTGCTTTCTGCTTCATAGCCACCCATCTCTCCAAATTCTGCTTCCATCTCTCCTGCTTTGATGCCATCTTCTTCTGTAAAGTCTTCTTTAGCATATAAAGCATCTTTAGCATGCATCACTTCCCACATTCTTTTATGCCCCATTAAAACGGTATTCAAAACGGTTTGTTCATCAAACTCAAATTGATTTTGTTTTAATACCGCCATACGTTCGCCAGGTGTAATTTCCACCGTTCCTTTATTGGGCTCAATTTCCCCACTTAATATTTTCAAAAAAGTAGATTTACCAGCACCATTGGCACCAATGATACCATAGCAATTGCCCTTGGTGAAGCTGATGTTTACTTCATCAAACAAAACCCTTTTGCCAAAGGCCAAAGTCACGTTTCTAGCACTTATCATTATTGAACTGTTTTTGAGGCTGCAAAGTTAATCCTTTTTATTTACCAATTGGCTCGGGCAGTGGCAGAGACGGATAAATTTTCAAAACTACCCGCTAGGTATTTATAATGAGCAGCCATGGCAATCATAGCAGCATTATCGGTACAGTATTCAAAGGCAGGTAAATAAATATTGGACTTAGTTTTAAAGCCTAATGCTTCAATACCCTTTCTCAAGCCAGAATTGGCACTCACTCCTCCTGCGATACATACCTCATGAATGCCAGTAATTTGAATGGCTTTTTTTAATTGTTTCATTAAAATTTCAACAATGGTGTATTGCACCGATGCACATAAATCATTCAAGTTTTCTTGAATAAATTCAGGGCTTTGTTTTTGTAAAAAATACAAAACAGAGGTTTTTAATCCGCTGAATGAATAATCTAAATTAGGTACATGGGGCTTGGCAAAAACAAAGGCATTGGGGTTGCCCAATTGTGCATATTTATCTAAAAAAGGCCCCCCAGGATAAGGAAGTCCCAATAATTTAGCAATTTTATCAAATGCTTCTCCTGCAGCATCATCAATAGTTTCACCTAAAATTTTCATGGAAGCTGCACTAGCACATTGAACTATTTGTGTATGGCCTCCACTAACGGTTAAACATATAAAAGGGAAACTAGGTTTGGGACTATCGATTAAATTGGCCAATACATGCGCTTGCATGTGATGTACCGCAATCAAGGGTTTATTCAAAGCCAAGGCCAAGGATTTGGCAAACTGAGCACCTACTAATAAACTACCTATCAAACCGGGTGCTTGTGTAAAAGCAATAGCGTCAATATGGGCTAATTTTTCTTGCTTGGTTTCATTAGGGAAAGCTTTGGCCAAGGCTGCATCTACCACAGGAACAATATTTTCCATATGCGCTCTACTGGCTAGTTCGGGGACTACCCCACCAAATTTTTCGTGTACCGATTGATTGGCTATAAAATTGGAAAGAATCTTGCCTTCTACAATAATAGAAGCAGCAGTCTCGTCACAAGAAGACTCAATGGCCAATATGGTGCTGGATTTATTGCTCACGCTGCGAAGATAAAGCTAAAAAACAAGTTTTACTTTGTTCTAATCGCCTCCACAGGATTCATTTTAGCAGCAATAGATGCGGGGATAATACCAGAAACAATGCCTAATACAATACAAATACTAAAGGCTAAAGCAATGATACCTGGTGCGATGACAATGGCAAATGGGATCACTGAACTTAAGGCCACAGTGAGTATCCAAACTAAGAATAAGCCCAATAAACCACCTACGATGCATAAAAAAGCAGACTCTAATAAAAATTCGTACAAAATGGTGCTACTTTTTGCTCCAATGGCCTTTTTCAAACCAATTTGGCTGGTTCTTTCTCTAACGGTCACAAACATGATATTGGCTACACCGAAAGCCCCTACAATTAAGGAAAGACCAGCAATGGCCCAACCTCCTTGGTTGATGGCCCCAAAAACACTTTCCACCTGATCTTTAAATTGAGCCACATCGTTACAAGTAAAATTATCTTCTTGTGTAGGACTTAATTTTCTTATTTGACGCATGATGCCAGTCAATTCTTCTTGCAAAGCCTTGGAAGTAATACCAGATTTAGCTTGCACCTGTATGGATGGATTGGAATTATCCGGATTGTAGACCGAGGCAAAATAATTATAAGTGACAATACTAGATTTATCATAGTCATAACCATCGATAATGGCAGATCCTTGTTTTTCAATAACCCCGATGACCATCAATTTCCTTCCTTTGTAAGAAATGCTTTTGCCCAAGCCCTTGTCTGCTCTGCCGTACAATTCTTCTGCCACTTTAAAGCCAATGATAACAAAGGGTCCACCTCGATTGAAATCCGTTTCATTAAAAGACCTACCATAGGCAACATTGAAAGGATGTATGGAAGTAAAATCTGGTGTTATACCATAAATATTTACCCCTTTTAATTGATTGTCTTCGTTAGTAAAAGTTTCCTGCGTCTGCACAAAAAATGCCATCGTTGAAGCCAGCTCACTTTTCTTTTTAACAAAGTCCATTTCGGCTATTTTGGGACTTGGACGCTTTACAAATTTCCACCATGGGTATTCAGGGCCTCCTGAATAATCCCATTTATCAATATAGACCGAATTATTACCAAAACTAGATAAGTCACTTTTGATTTTAGTTTGTAAACTATCAATGGTAGCCAAAACCCCAATGATACAGAAAATGCCAATGGTGATGCCAAATAAAGACAAGAAGGTTCTAAGCTTATTCACCTTTAATTCCTGCAAAGCCATTTTAAAGCTATTCCAAAGTATACCTAGTACTTTAATCATGTAGTAAAATTAGGCCAAATGATGGGTTTTGGAATATTTTTATGCAAGCGGTGAATAACTTATCTGAAATGCCCTTTTTCACTTATTAGGAATTTTTTACCTATCCTTTTAAACAATTTGGTTGATGACCAATTTTGAGTAAAATTTAGAAAAATCATGGTTTGAAAGCTAGCAAGCTCGCAATTCATTCTTACTTTTGCAACGATTTTTAAAATACAACCTACTATGACTTTTAAGCAAATGTTTACTTCCTCTGTGGGAAAAAAATTGGTAATGGCTTTTACCGGCATTTTTCTAGTATTATTTTTAGTGGTTCATGCAGGATTGAATGCTTGCATTTGGGCCATGGATGGTGGTGTGATGTTTAACAAAGCAGCTCATTTTATGGGAAGTTTTGTGGTACCTCGTGTTTTAGAAATAGGCTTATTCTTAGGCATATTTCTGCATATCATTCAAGGTTATATGCTCACCTTAGAAAATAGAAGCAAAAGAAAAGTGGGCTATAAAGTTAATTATGCAAAAGGCAGTAAATGGTATAGTAGAAGTATGGCTGTTTTAGGTACCATCTTACTTATGTTTTTTATTATTCATTGGAAACATTTTTGGATTCCTTCAAGGATCACCGGCGTTGCGGAAATGGATTTAGGCAATGGCTTTATTGTACATAATTTATACGGTGTAATGCAGGATACTTTTCAAAATATATGGGTGGTTTTGTTTTATGTGATTTCTTGTATTTCATTGGGCTATCACTTAGCACATGGTTTTCAAAGTGCCTTCAAAACTATTGGCGTACATAATAAAAGATACCATTTGATGATTAGCAGCATTGGTTATGGTTTTGCCATTATTATACCATTAGCATTTGCCATGATGCCTATTAGTTTTTATTTACATTGGGTAAACTAAAAATTCAAAATAAAAAATATTCTAAACTTTAGATAAAAGATTAAATATGTTAAACTCAAAAATACCTGCTGGAAAATTAGATGACAAATGGGTAGATTATAAAGGTCATTGCAAATTAGTAAACCCAGCCAACAAAAGAAAGATGGAAGTAATTATTGTTGGCACTGGTTTAGCTGGCGCTTCTGCAGCTGCAGCCATGGGGGAATTGGGCTATAAAGTTAAAGCATTTTGTTTTCAAGATTCTCCACGTCGTGCTCATAGTATTGCAGCTCAAGGAGGAATCAATGCTGCTAAGAATTATCAGAACGATGGAGATAGTGTTTTTAGATTATTTTACGATACCATTAAAGGAGGTGATTACCGTGCGCGTGAGGCGAACGTACACCGTTTAGCAGAAGTAAGTGCGAATATTATTGATCAATGTGTGGCACAGGGTGTTCCCTTTGCACGAGAATATGGCGGATTATTAAGCAACCGTAGTTTTGGTGGCACTCAAGTTCAAAGAACTTTTTATGCTGCGGGACAAACGGGTCAACAATTATTAATTGGTGCTTACCAAGCTTTAGAGCGTCAAGTAGCTTTAGGCAATGTAACCATGCATGCAAGACATGAAATGTTGGACATTGTAAAAATTGACGGAAAAGCAAAAGGTATTATTG
>CAINEG010000024.1 GCA_903847655.1 uncultured Bacteroidota bacterium | reverse complement strand
TTGCTTTTTAGTTTTAAGAGGCATTAAAACATTGCATGTACGTATGCAAAGACATTGTGAGAATGGTATTCAAGTAGCAGCTTATTTAAGACAACATCCTAAAGTGGGTAAGGTATACTGGTGTGGCTTCGAGGATCATCCCAACCATTCGATTGCAAAAAAACAAATGCGTGGTTTTGGTGGAATGATGAGTTTTACTTTGAAAACAGATACCATTGAAGCAGCCACTAAAGTATTGTCTAGTACAAAAGTATTCTCTTTGGCAGAAAGTTTAGGAGGTGTTGAATCCTTGATCAATCATCCTGCAAGTATGACCCATGCTTCAATACCGCGTGAGCAAAGAATTGCCAATGGATTGTCTGATGGATTAATTAGATTGAGTGTAGGTATTGAAGATGCTGAAGATTTGATTGCAGATTTAGCACAAGCCATTGGATAATGAAAGATGATATTCATCAATTATTAGACCAAAAAGTAAAGCAGTATAACCATATTGAATTTATTGAGAAGGATCCCGTTTGTATCCCTCATTTATTTACAAAGCAGCAGGATATTGAAATTGCTGGTTTTTTCGCTGCCATATTTGCCTGGGGCAATAGAATCACTATTATTAATAAAAGTAAGGAGCTTCTTGAAAGAATGGACAATGCCCCTTTTGCATTTTGTACACAACACCAGGATAAAGATTTAAAAAAATTACTAGGCTTTGCGCACCGCACATTTAATGATACCGACTTACTTTATTGTATTGAATTTTTTAAACAGCATTATAGTAAAAATAAAAGTTTAGAGACTGCTTTTTTTAAAAATATTAGTTCAAAAAATGAGCTAAACGCTGTAGAAAAAGCACTCATTCATTTTCAATATTATTTTTTTTCTTTGGAAGAAGCACCTGCAAGAACAAAAAAACATATTGCTAGCCCATTAACAGGATCAACCTGCAAAAGACTCAATATGTTTTTACGCTGGATGGTAAGAAAAGATAAGCAAGGGGTAGATTTTGGTATTTGGAACAGTATAAGCCCTGCAGCACTCATTATGCCCATTGATGTACATGTAGCTAGGGTTTCCAGGGCACTAGGAATTTTACATAGACCACAAACAGATTGGCAAACAGCTATTGAATTAACCAATTATTGTCGAACTTTGGATGCTAAGGATCCTGTTAAATATGACTTCGCATTGTTTAGTCTAGGGGTCATAGAAAAATTTAATTAAGCCCCATGGAAATTAATTTATTAGCATTAGAGAAATTATCGACACCCGATTTAGAAACCATGATCAATGAATTGATCAAAAATGATTTTTCTAAACTAGTGCAGCTACTTTATAGAATCGATGTTTCAGAAGCAAAGTTGAAAAATATTTTACAAGCCAACCCTAATGAAAATGCTGGAAAATTAATTGCAGAAGTAGTTGTAGAAAGATTAGCTGCTACTAAAAAAGCAAGAGAAAGTTTTTCAACCAAGCCAACGAGCATTGAAGACGACGCAGAACGTCTTTAATTAAAGGTCTCCCAATTGTGGACGCAGCACAATATCTTCCACCACTGCTTGTGGACTTAATTGTGTAGCTGCTAAAATCATTTTTGCAATATCACTTGCTTCCATGATACGACTAGGCTCCACCCCGCTGCCCGCCCAGCTATTGGTATAAGTGGCCCCAGGATAAACGCCCGTTACTTTAATGCCTTTGTCTTTTAATTCTTCTCTTAAGTTTTTAGAAAAGCCATCTAAAGCATACTTACTAATACTATAAGCACCTCCTTGTGGATAGGCTTGTAAAGATGCAATGGAACAAATATTAAAAATATGTCCGCTGCCTGCTTTGATCATTGCTGGAACAATGGCTCTTGAAGTATGATAAGCAGAATATACATTAGCTGCTATTTGTGCTTCTAAAACGCCTTGCTCCTCCTCCATTAAATTACCTGGTAAAAAGAAACCTGCATTATTAATTAAGATAGCAGGTGTACCAAAACTCAAACACCATTGACCAAATGCTGCACAGTCTTCCTGCTTGGATAAGTCTGCCTGTTGGCTATGGATGGTAGCCTTAGGATATTTTTTTTGTAAACTTTCAGCAGCCTCTTTTAATCGAGAAGCAGTTTTGCTACCAATACATAAACTATGGCCTGCCGCAGCAAAAATTTCGGCCACCGAATAACCTATTCCTTGGGATGCCCCTGTAATAACAACCAACATAATAGTAATTTATAGATAACTTAAATAAAGAATAAAGATAAGCAGCAAAATTGTAAATTCGTCCAATACAATTAGTTATTGATGCCCTACCAAGACTTGTTTTTTGATCTAGACCACACCATTTGGGACTTTGAATTAAATTCCAAAGAAACTTTATGGGATCTACATCTTAAATATGAATTAGCGGCAAAAGGCATCAATGATTTTGATGTATTTTATAGCCAGTATAGCGTGCACAATCACCGGTTATGGGACCGCTATACCAAAGGATTCATCAAACAAGAAGAGTTAAGATGGAAACGTATTTATTTGAGTTTATTGGATTATAAAATAGCAGATGAAGATCTATCAAAAAAAATGTCCCATGACTATTTAGACATTTTACCCCATAAAAAAAACCTATTCCCTTATACCATTGAAATATTGGACTACTTGAAAAACAAGAACTACAAAATGCATCTTATTACCAATGGATTCGAATCGGTACAGTTTAAAAAAATAAAGAACTCAAATTTATCAGCTTACTTTATTGAGGTCATTACATCAGAAGCCAGTAATAGTTTAAAACCCAACAAGGAAATATTTGACTACGCTTTAAAAACTGCGAAGGCGAAAACAGAAACCAGTATCATGATTGGAGACAATGAAAGCGCAGACATTCAAGGGGCTATCAATGCAGGCATGGATTCTATCTTTGTGAATCATTTACAAGTGCCCCCCACGGTACCGGCCACTTATACCATTACCCATTTAAAGGAATTGGAAAATATATTGTAATTGAAAATTAGAAAGTAGCTTACCAACTAGCAAGTACGGTAACACCACCTTTCACTACATCTCCTATTTTAGCATGAATTTGGGTATTCAAAGGAAGTAACAAATCTACTCTACTGCCAAATTTTATAAATCCATATTCTGCACCTTGTGTATAGCTATCTCCTACTTTACTGTAATTGCAAATTCTTCTCGCCAAAGCACCGGCAATTTGTTTGCATAAAATATTCCCTTTGCTGTTTTCGATCACCACAGACCATCTTTCATTGTCTGTGGAAGATTTTGGATGCCAAGCCACTAAGTATTTTCCAGGATGATATTGATTATATACAATATTACCCGCAATTGGCAGACGGTTCACATGCACATTGGCTGGACTCATAAATACACTCAACTGTATTCTTTTTTCTTTGTAAAATTCATCTGGTTGAACTTCCTCAATTACCACCACCTTACCATCGGCTGGCGCAATAATGGCCGAATCACTTAAAGTAATTTTTCGGTTGGGCATTCTAAAAAAAGAAACGATGAATAAAAAAAAAGCTACAGAAAGAACAAATACCAGCCAAGCAGCAAGCGCAGTAACAGGATATAAGTAGGAAAAATTGGCAATGTTTAAAGCCCCCACGAACAAAGCTATAATTGATATAGTGGCTGCACCTTCCTTATGTATGGTCATGTTGTAATTTTAAAAGCAAAGGTAATTGATCTAAAACAAAAATTGAAGAATTAGCCATACAAATGGTGTAGCAAATAAGATGGAATCAAATCGATCTAAAAAACCACCATGACCCGGCATCATACTTCCACTGTCTTTCACACCAGCCAACCTTTTTAATTTGCTTTCTATTAAGTCGCCAATGGTACCCGCAATGACCGCTGTAAGACTTATGATAAAAATGAATTTTTCCTGAATGGGAATATATAGTCCCAATACCTTGGTCACTATTAGTACAGCTAAGACTGCACCTGCAATGGTTCCTTCCCATGTTTTATTAGGCGAGATCGTAGACAATGGTTTTTTACCAATGATAGAACCAACAATATAGGCCAATGAATCATTTACCCAAATAGCCAATATTAATACCAATGGAATAGCATAACCAAAATCTCCTAAAATAGTTCCAGACATCACTCTTTTCAATTGAAAGAACAAAGACAAACTCATGGGGATATACACCAAGCCAAGAAAAGATAGGGCCCAATTTTGAAATTTAAATTGTTTGGCTATTAGATCGGCAAGGATCATGATCACTAAAACAAAAGGCAAGACCCTTGTTCCTATCACATGTAAATTGATGCCGCCCAACATCATATCCACAGGGCCGATGGCCATCAAAAGCAAAGAACCTAGCACCAATAAACCCCATTGGTGCACCATGGAAATATTTTTATAACTAGGGGCAATTAAGGCCATCAGTTTTTGATACTCATATAAACAACCCAACTGTATGATTAAAAACAAAGTAAAAAAAGACCAGCTATTCCAAAACAACCCCCCCATCACCAGTATTCCAAACACCACTGCTGAAAGCGTTCTTACTTTTAGTACTGAAAAATTAAAAGCCATAAGTTAAAATTAAAATTGAATTGTTTGTATTAATTGAATTGATGCGTCGTATAAATGAATGGGAACATACACTTCTACCTCACCTAAAAAAACATAAGAAGAATCTTGTTTATTCATTGACTTGGCGGGAATGTCATTTTCATTTAAGATGCCCATCACCATTGATGCCACTGCTAATTGTTGACTACTAAATACTTTTTTCCAGTCCTGCATCTTGGCTATTTTTTTTCAATTTAATCAATAAATAATAAATGGCTGCGCAAGCAATCAAACCCCAATAAATGGGAAAGTTTTCATCCATTACTTTTTCAACACGAGCTGGATTGTTTCTTACTGTATACAAAGCAACAATAGCAATGCCATTATTGATAAAATGCATTAAAATAGGCAACCAAATAGTTTTAGTGAATTCAAATATTAAACCCAATAATATACCTAAAGCCATACGAGATAAAAATCCAAAATAGGAAAAGTGAATGGTACTAAAAAAGATAGCGGTTACTATAATGGCCACCCAGGGTTTACCTGTCCAATCGGTTAAAGTTTTTTGTAAGGCTCCTCTAAAATACAATTCCTCCACGATGGCTGGAACAATGGCCACGGCCAATAAGGCATAAAATAAATCAAGCATAGAACGCATTTGCGTCATCGATACTAATGCTTTTTTATACTGTGCTTCTAAACTATCAGCCCAATTTTTAAAAGAGGCGCTAATGGGTATTTTTTCGGTCAAACTGCCTAAGGCACCACTTAGCATTAAACCTGCAAAAGCAATTAAAATCACCAATAACACTTGATGATTGGTTTTGATGGGCGCAAACCCCATGTTTTTAAACAGCTGCCCCTGAGCAAAAAAAGCCACCGTCAAACTGGGTAAACCAAAAGCAATAATGGAAGCCAAGGCATTGGCCAATTGAGCAGCAGTGGCATACTGTGGATCTGATATAATTTTTTGAATATCATTAAGACCCAAATGAAATAAAGCAGCCACCAATGAAAAACTAATCAAGGCACCCAAAATCATCCCAATGCCTGTTGCACCTAAAAAAAGGGCCAATCGCATGGGGGGAGTCATCGTAAAAAGGCTTTTTGAATTGTTTTCCATCTATCTAAATACAATTAATTGGTACATTTGCAAGCGTATCAGTTAGATGCAAGATAATGAATTCATATGGTTTCTATAGGTCCTATTCAATTACCCGATTTTCCCCTACTACTCGCTCCCATGGAGGATGTGAGTGATCCTCCATTTAGAGCCGTTTGTAAAGAAAACGGGGCCGATCTCATGTACACCGAATTTATTAGTAGTGAGGGACTAATTCGAGATGCCATAAAGAGTAGACAAAAACTAGATATATTTGATTACGAGCGCCCTATAGGCATTCAAATATTTGGAGGCGATGAAGAAGCCATGGCCCTTTGTACCAAAATTGTAGATACCGTACAACCCGATTTAATTGACATTAATTTTGGCTGCCCCGTAAAAAAAGTGGTGACCAAGGGTGCAGGCGCCGGTGTTTTAAAAGATTTAGATTTAATGGTACGCTTAACTGAGGCGGTGGTCAAAAGTACCAACCTGCCTGTTACAGTCAAAACAAGATTGGGTTGGGATGAAAGTTCTAAAAATATTCATGAAGTAGCTTTAAGATTACAAGACGTGGGCGTGAAAGCCTTGGCCATTCATGGACGCACCAGAGTGCAGATGTATAAAGGCGAGGCCGATTGGACTTTAATTGGTGAGATAAAAAATGACCCTCGTATTCATATGCCCATTTTTGGTAATGGAGATATTAATTCTCCCGAGAAAGCTTTAGAATATAAAAACAGGTATGGGGTAGATGGCATTATGATTGGCCGCGCTGCCATTGGCTATCCTTGGATTTTTAGAGAGATCAAACATTTTGTAGCCACAGGGGAAAGAAGAGCCGACCCAACGATTGAAGAACGTGTAGAAGTAGCAAGGCAACATTTAATAAAATCGATGGAGTGGAAAGGACCTATTGCAGGCATTAATGAAATGAGAAGGCATTATGCGAATTATTTAAGAGGACTTCCTAATATTAAAGAGTATAGAAATAAATTAGTGCGTATTACCACTCAAAAAGAAATTGAAGCAGTCTTAGACGAGATCAAAGAAAAATACAAAGACATCGTCATCGAATCTGGTAAAATTGTTTTAGAAAACTACCACGAGCATTGCCCAATTTAGCTGTTCTTATTTTTATATACCCTTAGTTATTTTTTTCAATAGCTTCAATTACTGAAGCGTCTAGTGGATCTACCGTCATAGGGAAATAATGGGTAAGTGTTCCTTGCTCATTCACTAAGTATTTGCAAAAATTCCAAGCAGGCTCTTGATGATTCCAACCATTAATAGTCATATCCGATAACCACTTAAACACTTCGTTTTGATGGTTCTTTTTTATAACGATTGACTTTGCCATTAAAGGAAAGCTTACGCCATAATTTTTCTTGCAAAAAGCAGCAATACTTTCATTGTCCTTGGTTTCTTGTTCTTTAAAGTCATTGGCAGGAAATCCAATAACCACAAGGCTTTCCACATATTTTTCTTGTAATTTTTCAAGCGCTTCGTATTGTCCGGTGAAACCACAATCACTAGCAGTGTTTACGATTAATACTTTCTTTCCTTTCAATGAAGCAAAATTGAAATCCTTGCCATTGATATCTTTTGTGGTTAAACTATAAAAAGAAACCAAGGGTATTTTATTTTCTTTATTTATTTGAATTTGTTTTTTACCTGCTCCCTTACTCGTCCACATAATAGCAGGGTAAATTGTTTTCAAAATAGATTGGCGATAAGACATGCCTTGTTTTTTCATCAACAATGTGGCAGAAACTAAAACACCTAAAGCGATGGCAATTTTTATCATAACATTTTTTTTATTTTTCAATCTATCCTATTAATCTTTTTAATAACCAAGCCTTGCCTTTATAGGGAGGGTATTTAAAACCAGGATCTATCCAGGTAGGTGTTTTTAACACCGACTTCGTGTGCGTAAAAGTATCAAAACTTAATTTACCATGATAGCCTCCTGTTCCGCTAAAACCCCTGCCACCAAAGGGTAATTCATGATTGGTAATATGCATGGTTGCATTGTTTACACAAGCACCCCCAGAAGGTACATTGGTCAACCAATAGGCTTCATCATTTTTATTTTCAGTGAAAACATAAAAGGCCAATGGATTTGGATTTTTTTGAATAATGGCCAAGGCTTCTTCTTTCGATGCATAAGTAAGAATGGGAAGGATGGGGCCAAAAATCTCCTCCTGCATAATTTTTGCATCTGGATGAACCTCTATCATAATCGTTGGTTCAATAAATAATTTTTCTCTATTTGATTTACCTCCATATACAATTTCACCATCTCCTAAATAAGAAGTAAGACGCAACCATTGTTTATCGTTAATAATTTTACCATAATGTTCTGAGGACGCTGCGTCTGCTCCATAGAAATTTTGAATGGCAATAATTAATTCTTTAATGAGCTGATCTCTTAAATGATGGGGTACTAAAATATAGTCAGGGGCAATACACATTTGACCGCAATTAGAAAATTTAGGATTGGCTAAACGACGCGCTGCCACTCTTATGTTGGCATCACCACCAATCACTGCAGGGCTCTTCCCTCCTAACTCTAAGGTCACGGGCACTAATTGCTCGGCTGCTAATTTGTAAATAATTTTTCCCACCATGGTACTGCCCGTATAAAAGATATGGTCGAATCTATTTTCAGTAAGTAGTGGTGGAAGTACCGTTGCCCCGTCCCCTTCTAAATACATCATGTAATTTTCAGGAAATAAAGAATGAATTATTTTTTGCATCACCGCTGCTGTAGCTGGCGCAAACTCAGATGGTTTTAAGACCGCACAATTTCCACCCGCAATGGCACCAATTAAGGGCGTAAATAATAATTGAAAAGGATAGTTCCAAGGAGCGATAATACATACCACCCCTAAAGGTTCTTGTAGGGTATAACTTGAAGAAGGCATATTGACCAAATTAGTGGCCACCGAATTAGGTTCCATCCAAGTTTTCAAATGTTTAATCGTATAATTTAGTTCACTTAAGAAAAAACCTATCTCTGTAGCCCAGGCATCTTCATCAGTTTTTTTCAAATCCGCATAAAGCGCTTGGTATAATTGTTTTTCAGACTCTAAAACAGCTTTTTTTAGGCGTTCTAGCTGTAGCATTCTGAACTCGTAGGACTGGGTAGCGCCTGTTGCAAAATACGAACGTAGGCTATGAATAGTAGTAGGCATAAGCAATGATTATTAGGCAATTTAAGTCTTATTCGTGAAATAAAGCTGTTCATATTCAGTTCGTCAAATTATTTTCAAAAGTTCCAAAATATTTGATAATTTAACACTATCAATAACGATTCAAAACTAAATACTGATTTGCTATGTCTAAGAAAAAAATTGACAATTCAAGAAGAGATTTTATAAGAAATTCGGCGCTTGCTTTAGGCGGATTTTACATCTTACCTAGACATGTTATAGGTGGAAAAGGATTTACTGCGCCAAGTGATAAATTACAAATTGCGGGCATCGGTGCCGGAGGTAAAGGAGAAAGTGATTTATTTAATTTTTACAATAGTGGCAAAGCAGACATCGCTTTTTTATGTGATGTAGATGATCGCCAATGTGCCAAAAGTTGGCAAAGATATCCAAAAGCAAAACGCTATAAAGATTATAGAGAGATGTTAGATAAAGAACACATGCATATTGATGCTTGTTCCGTTTCTACTCCAGATCATATGCATGCGGTGCAAGCGATGGCGGCCATGCAACTAGGTAAACATGTTTATGTACAAAAGCCAATGGCACACGACATTTACGAAGCACGTGTGATGACTAAGGCAGCACACGATTACAAAGTAGTTACACAAATGGGTAACCAAGGCGCTTCTGGAGATGGAGTGCGCATGTTACAAGACTGGCATACCGCTGGTTTGATTGGAGACATCCATACCATCTATTGTTATACAGACAGGCCGGTTTGGCCTCAAGGCGTCAATCGTCCTATTTTAACAAGCCCTGCGCCAATACCTGCTGAATTAGATTTTAATTTATGGTTGGGTACAGCGCCACAAAAAGATTATTTCGAAGGTTTATTGCCATTTAACTGGAGAGGTTGGTGGGATTACGGAACCGGCGCTTTAGGCGACATGGCCTGTCATATTATGGCACCTGCTTTTGCCGTAGCTGGATTAGGCTATCCAATTGCTGCAGAATGTAGTGTTTCTACTCGTTATACTGCTCCTTGGCAAAAACTATATGCACCAGATTCTGGTCCAATGGGTTCTCATATTACTTTGACTTTCCAAGGACAAAACGGAAAACCAAATGTAAAATTACATTGGATGGATGGTGGAATTCAACCAGAAAGACCAGAAGAATTAGGACCTAATGAAATGATGGGTGATGGAGGCAATGGGGTGATATTTGTAGGTACCAAAGGAAAAATGATGGCAGGCACTTATGGCATCAATCCACAATTACTACCCACCAATTTAACCAAATCTACTTCTGTACCTAAAACAGTGGACCGCGTAAAAGGCGGAGAGAGCGGACACTATTCAGCTTGGGTAGAAGCATGTATTGCGGGTGCAGGCAGTGCAGAAGCAAAAGCTTTAAGTTCTAATTTTGATATTGCTGGTCCATTGACAGAATCTGTATTGATGGGCAATTTAGCCATCAGAAGTTATGACATCAAGAAAACAGAAAAAGGCAGAGATAACTATCCAGGAAGAAACATTCAATTGTTATGGGATGGTCCAAATATGAAAATTACCAATTTCGACGAAGCCAATCAGTATGTGAAAAGAACCTACCGTGATGGTTGGAGTTTGGGCGTATAATATTGATTTAGCTACACATTATAAATCTCGGTTGCCTAGGTAACCGAGATTTTTTTATGTTACCTTTAGAAAGCAAAACCTAAACCATGCAAAATCTACGTGATCAGTTTTTATTAGACCCCAGCATTACTTTTTTAAATTTCGGATCTTTTGGTTCTACACCCAAGCCAATATTTGATGCTTATCAAAACTGGCAAAGAGTTTTAGAAGCCGAACCGGTGCAGTTTATCGCCTTTGATGGATTCAAATACTTAGAAGCCTCCAGAGCTGCATTAGCAAAGTTTATTGGCTGTCCTGATAAAGACGATTTAGTGATAGTGACCAATCCTTCTTTTGCGATTAATTTAATTACCAAGAATTTTCCATTAAACGAAGGAGATGAAATATTAGCCACCGATATTGAATATGGCGCCTGTGATCGTACCTGGGATTTTTATTGCAAAAAAAATAAAGCCATATATAGAAGACAAAAAATAAATTTACCCATTACTAGTAAAGAAAAATTCATTGAGGATTTTTTTGAAGGGCTAAGGCCTACTACAAAAGCCATTTTTATAAGTCATATTACTAGTGCCACTGCACTAATTTTTCCTGTGAAAGAAATTTGCGCCATCGCTAAATCTAAAGGACTCATCACCATTGTAGATGGCGCCCATGTACCTGCGCATATTCCTTTTAATTTAAGTGAGTTACAAGCCGATTTTTATACAGGGGCCTGTCATAAATGGATGATGGCCGCCAAGGGTTGTAGCTTTTTATATGCGCATAAATCGGTTCAACATTTATGCGACCCTTTAATTGTAAGCTGGGGCTATAAGGCCTTCAAGCCTTCTCATTCTACTTTTTTAGATTATCACCAAATGATTGGCACACGCGACTTCTCTGCCTTTTTAACAGTGGAAGCTTCTATTGAATTTATGGAGAAAAATAATTGGACGGCCGTTTCAAAAGAATGCCATGAGCTTGTACTTGCCAATGCAGAAAGGTTTTACCAATTACTTGGCACAAAAGCCATTAGCCCATTAACCAGTGAATGGATTGGTCAAATGATTAGTATTCCAATGAAAACACCAGAACCAGAAATTTTACAAAGAAAATTATATACGGACTTCAAAATAGAAATACCCATTATGCGTCAGGAAAATGATGTGTATATGCGTTACTCTATTAATGCATTTAATTCAGTGGCCGATTTAGATACTTTGTACCATGCACTAGAAGCGATTAAAAAAGAAGGCATACTTATAAAATAACAAAATAGGCTTAGCTTATAATTCGCTTACACTAAGCTAGCGCTGCGTGTAAAATTTCTACTGTGTGTAATGCTTTTTCACCCGTACCGTCTTTAATTTGATGACGACAACTTGTACCCGGAGCTGCAATAGTGCAATTGTTTTGATTGGCTCTTATTTTAGGAAACAAGACCAACTCTCCAATATTCATAGAAACTTCATAATGTTCTTTTTCGTAACCAAAAGAACCTGCCATACCGCAGCAACCCGAAGCAATGGTTTCCACTTTATAGTTAGCAGGAAAGGAAAGTGCCTTTACAGAATCTGATAAGGCACTCACTGCTTTTTGTTGACAATGCCCGTGCAGTAAAATTGATTTAGTATTGGCGGTGAATTTATCTTTAGTAATATTACCTGCTTGCATTTCAGCAGCTAAAAATTCATCAATAAAAAAGCTGTGTTTCGCTAAGTGCTTAGCGGCCTCCAAATTTTCATCCGAAGCTAAGTCGGGGTACTCATCTCTGAAAGTGAGTATGGCAGAGGGCTCTAGGCCAAGAATGGGGCTAGCCTCACTTACCAAATGACTTAATAGTTTAATATTTTTATTTGCAATCAATTTGGCCTTTCTTACCAAGCCTTTCGATAACCAAGTTCTACCACTTTCTTCATGCTTAGGAATAATCACTTCATAACCCAGGGCCGTTAATAGTTGAACCGCTTTAATACCAATAGTCGCATCATTGTAATTCGTGAACTCATCGCAAAATAAATACACTGTTTTTATAGGATTGGCAGGGGCTGTATAATTTTTTTTGTACCAGTGCGCTAAAGTTTGGGCTGATATACTTGGCATAGAACGCTTCAATGCAAAACCTGAAACTAATTTAACCAAACTTCCTGTAACAATATTACCTACAAAGGCATTGTATAAACTAGGTGCCATAGATCCTAGTTTTGCAGCCGCTGTAAAATTAGCAATAAGCTTAGCTCTAAAAGGAACACCGTTGGCATCGTAATAATGTTGCAAGAATTCTGCTTTTAATTTAGCCATATCCACATTAGAAGGGCATTCGCTTTTGCAAGCCTTACAACTCAAACACAAACTCATGACTTCATAAATTTCTTTATGGTCGTATCTATTTTGTTTATCTGAATGTGTTAAAAATTCACGAAGTATATTGGCACGTGCACGGGTAGTATCTTTTTCGTCTCTTGTAGCCATAAAAGAAGGGCACATCGTGCCTCCAGACAAATGTGTTTTTCTACAATCGCCCGAACCATTGCACTGTTCGGCATGTTGTAAAATATCTTGTTGATGAAAACGAAATATAGTTTTGAATTCTGGGGTTAATTGGCCTGGTTCATACCTCAACATTGAATTCATGGAAGGGGTATCAACAATTTTATTGGGATTGAATAGGTGTTTAGGATCCCAGGTGGTTTTGACTTGTTTTAATAAAGCATAATTTTTCTCTCCTACCATTTGCTTAATAAATTCACCGCGCAAACGACCATCTCCATGCTCTCCACTCAAAGAACCATCATACTTTTTTACCAGGGTGGCTACTTCTTCTGCAATGGTTCTAAATAATTGATTCCCTTCTTTTGTTTTTAAATTAATAATGGGGCGCAAATGAATTTCGCCAGAACCCGCATGCGCATAATGCACTGAATAAAGGCCATGCTTTTTTAGTAGCTCATTAAAGTCTCTTATATAATTAGGTAGGTCTTCTACATCCACGGCTGTATCTTCAATCACAGGCACTGCTTTTTCATCTCCCGGTAAATTACTTAATAAGCCTAGGCCTGCTTTTCTTAAAGCCCATATTTTTTTAGCATCGGCTCCATACAATACAGGAAAATGATAACCCAATCCAGCCGCGCGCATATCGGCTTCCACCTTACTCGTTAACTCCAAAATTTCTTCCCTAGTTTCTTTGACAAACTCTATGACTAAAATAGCGCCAGGATCTCCTTGTACAAAAAAACGGTTCTTGCTTTGTTCAATATTCTCTTTAGTGCATTCTAAAATATAATGATCAATGAGTTCACTGGCACTAGGCTTGTATTTCAAACCAATTAAATTCGCATGCAGCGATTCATCAATTGAATTAAAATGCACACACAATAGACCTACTTCTTTTAACGGTGCTGGTACAAGATTTAATTTAATCTCTGTCATAAAAGCTAAAGTGCCTTCCGAGCCTGCAATTAAATTACAGAAATTAAAATTGGGACCTCCCGCCGTAAAGGGATCCGCGTCTACTAAAATATCTATTGCATATCCTGTATTTCTTCTTAGTACCGATTTTTTAGGAAACTCTTTTCTTATCTCTACTTGATTGTCATAGTTGCTTAGTATACTTCGCACCGATTTATAAATACTGCCCTCTAATGAATTCAATTCACATTTAGCGTGAAAATCATCGGTAGACAAACTATTAAAAACAGCTTCTGATCCATCGCTTAAAAAAGCTTTGACCTCTATTAAATGTTCTCTGGTGCTTCTGTACACTACGGAATTGGATCCACAAGAATTATTACCTACCATTCCACCAATCATGGCTCTATTGGCAGTAGAAGTTTCTGGACCAAAAAATAAACCATGCGGTTGAAGAAATAAATTTAATTCATCGCGAATCACACCAGGTTGCACACGCACCCAGCCTTCTTCTTTATTGAGTTCTAGAATTTGATTGAAATATTTGGATACATCTACGATAATTCCATTCCCCACTACCTGCCCTGCCAAAGAAGTGCCTGCTGTTCTTGGAATTAAAGAAGTTTGATGAGTAGAGGCAAAATCAATAAGTTTTGAAATATCTTGCTTCGTTTTTGGAATGGCTACAGCCAGCGGCAGCTCTCTATAACTAGAGGCGTCCGTTGCATACAAAGTCCTGATCATTTTATCGAAAAAAAGATCTCCCTCCAATTGTTTTGCAAGTTGTTTCAACTGATCCTTCATAATGCTTAATTCAACTTCGCAAAAATACTAAAATAAACAGCGAATTACCAGTTTAAAGTTTTCATGTAAACGGCGTCGTCTTTAGCGCAATCTAATTCGGTAGTGCCAGTATAAGCTTCTTGTTCTACGATATAATATTTAACGCCCTGTTCAGCCACTTGAGGCAATAAAGATTTATAATTGATATAGCCTTTCCCAATAATACAAGACTCTTTTCCCCCTGTTGCAGTATTAGCCATGTCTTTTACATGTACCAGTTTGAAACGATTAGGAAATTTTTTCATGTAAGCAATAGGATCTACACCAGCAGCCACCGTCCAATACATATCCATTTCAAAATCAACGGTATCTGGATTTGTAGATTTCATCATTAAATCTTGAGGTATAATTCCATTCATAGGTACAAAAGAATAATCATGATTATGGTAAGCAAAACGCAAACCGTTTTTCTTAGTAATTTCTCCGCAAGCATTGAACTCATCAGAGAATTGTTTAAAATTATCAATTGATTTTTGTGCGCCTTTGTGTGGACAAATCAAATACTTCATCCCAATCTCAGCTGCTTGAGCTGCCTTGCGTTCAAAGTCTTGGGTATTATTGCAATGAGAAGACACCATTTTCATATCTAAATCATCCAATACTTTTTTCAATTCTGTATTTTTCATTCCCCAAAAAATACCCTTGTCCCCTTCAAAACCTTCTATTTGTTTGTACCCAGCTTTAGACAATTGTTTTAAAACACCTAGGGTGTCTTTATATAAGGCTTGTTTCACAGTCCATAATTGGATGCCATATTTATTTCCCTTAGCCCCCATCGCCATTAATTCATTGCGAAAAGGCATACTTAAAACTGCACCTGCTAATGCCGTTTGACGCAGGAAATTTCTTCTTGAATTGTTCATAAAAATATTTTAAACGTTTAGATAAAGACCTAACTAGGAAGTTGCCCAAGCCTTGTCCCCTTTTTTATAAGGATAGGAACCATCGTATTTTCCAGGAACCGCATTGTAGCGCAATACCTTGGTAGCGCCTACTTCAGAGCTAAAGAATCCCCATAAGGTCAACTCCTTTAACATGGTAAAATAATGTTTTTGCTCGTCTG
>CAINEG010000023.1 GCA_903847655.1 uncultured Bacteroidota bacterium | reverse complement strand
GTAAAAATACATCATATCCCAATCTGCAAAGGGTAGCAATAATCACTATTAGGAAAAACCTTCTGATGAACTTATTGCCCTTGGCGATGGCCATTTTAGAACCCAAAAATCCGCCTATTGCATTACATATAGCCATAGGCAAGGCCACCGACCATAGGATGGATCCTTTTAAAACAAACAATACAATCGAACCCATATTGGTGGCAAGATTCACCATTTTCGCATGGGCATTGGACTGAAGAAAGTCAAATCCAAGCACACTAATAAAGGCCAGTACCAATAAACTGCCTGCGCCAGGGCCAATGAATCCATCATAAAAACCTATCACCAAACAAATGACTGCCCCTTTGTACCATTTGAATTGAAAATGGGCGCTTTGTATTTCAAGTCCTAAATTTTTATTGGTATAAGTGTAAAAAGCAATTAACACTAAAACAATAAAAATAACAGGCTTCATAAAAGCATTGCTCACTAAGGTTAAGCAGTAGGAGCCAGTAAAAGCAGCAATGAATGCAATGCTGGTAAAAAGCAATAATCTTGGTAAAGGAATTTTTACTTTTTTTAAATATTGTCTGGCCGCAAAAAAGGTACCTGTGAAAGAAGGAATTTTTAAAGAGCCTATCACCCTGGCAATAGGTTCATTAGGAAATAAAATGAGTCCTGCAGGTGTTTGAATGAGTCCACCACCACCCACAATGGCATCCACAAATCCTGCTAAAAATGCAATGAAACATAAAATAAGGACCGTGCTACTCATCTACAATAATTAGGATTGATGAACAATGGGTTTGATGGGGCTTGGCCAAGTGTTGATTACAATGCCTGTAACAATAATCAATCCACTGACGGCTTGCGCTGTAGAAAATTTTTCACCTAAAAACAAAACAGCTTCGATGGAACTAAGTAGGGGAATCAATGTACCAAAAAGGGCAGCTTTACCTGCGCCAATTTTTTGAATGGCATTGTTCCAAATTAAATAAGAGATGGTAGAATTGCCAATGCCTATGTACAAGACAATCCATAATAAATGCGCGTTAAACACCACAGGTTGAATAAAATTCATTTCGTAAATGGCCCCTGGTAAAAGTAAAAGGGCGCCAATGGCAAATAAAACCAATAAAAAACTATTGTTAGAAATGCCTATTGGTTTTTTGCGCACAAAAACATTGTAAGTGCCAAAACAAATGCCTGCCCCAATCATCCATAAATCTCCAGCACTGATTTGAAAATGAAGAATATTGGAAATTTCTCCCTTGGTTAATAAATAGAGGGTACCTACTAAGCCAAGCACTATGCCTGTTATGTTTTTCCAATGTAATTTTTCATTCACAAAATAGGCGGCTAGCAATGCCGCAACAATTGGATGCACGGTGGATCCAAATAAAGCCATATTGATGGCAGTGGTATGATGGCCCGCCGTATAGATTAAGGTATTGTAGATAGCAAAGCCAATGAGGCCCATCCAAAAGAAATAGGTTTTATTGACTTTGAAAATAGAAATTTCTGCTTTAAAATTTTGGTAAGCAAAAGGGAGCATGCAAATGGTGGCCACCGTCCATCTAAAAAAAGCCAAACTAATAGGACCTGTTAGATGAATGGCATACCGAGAGACTATAAAATTTCCAGACCAGATTACACTAGAAGTGATGGCTAGTGCAGCACCTATTTGATTTTGTTTGCTCAATGATGTGCAAAATTATGGGTAAAGTCTCCTTTAATTCTTTCGATGGGTGGGTTGTAATAACCAAATTTTAATTTCGGAAATTCTTCCTGTATCAAATCCATCATTTGTTTGACACCCATAATCTCACCCATATCGGTCACGCCAATTTTACCTAAATACCAATCCGGATCAATATTAAAATTGCGCCATTGAATCATTTTTAAATCGGTGTCTTTGATGAATTTTCTTAAAGCTTCATATTCTTCCACACTATCGGTCATCCCAGGAAAAACAAAATAATTAATACTTGTCCATTTACCAGCCGCCGACATCACACGCACACTTTCTTTAATGTCCGCAAAAGTATAATTGTTAGGACGGTAATAGGCGTTGTAAATATTTTCACGAACAGAATTAGTACTTACTCTTAAACTATCTAAGCCGGCTTCTGCTAATATTTTCACAGCCACCGGATTAGAGC
>CAINEG010000022.1 GCA_903847655.1 uncultured Bacteroidota bacterium | reverse complement strand
CCTGTGAGTGATGGAAAAACAGCATTTAATGTGCTCGTTAATTTGGATAAAAATATTGCAACAAGTGGTTCGGCTTTAGCTGTTCAATCCGAAAGATCCATTGCATTGAGCTTAGTAGATGATGCATGGAAGGAACATTTGCGTGCGATGGATGATTTAAAACAATCCGTACAAACGGCAACTTATGAGCAAAAGGATCCATTGGTTATTTATAAAATGGAAGCCTTTGAATTATTTAGAAGAATGGATTTGGAGATAAATCATAAGTTGGTACAATTTTTATGTCATGCACATATACCAATGGAAACCAGTGCTGTTAAGGAAGGGCGCAGACTAAAAACTGATTTAAGCAAATTAAGCGCGAATAGATCAGATGAAGTTGATGGTGAAAAAACATACAATGATCCAAGTGAGCAAAAGCAAGCACCGGTTCAAGTAGGTCCAAAAATTGGTCGTAATGATGCATGTCCTTGTGGAAGTGGAAAAAAATACAAAGCATGTCATGGAAAAGATGCTGCTTAATAAATACATTGATCATACCATATTAAAACCAACTTGTTTGGTTGCAGATATTGAAAAATTATGTGCAGAAGCGAAGCAATATGATTTTGCTGCGGTTTGTGTGCCTCCCAATTTTGTAAAACTAGCGAAGGGTTTTGTTGCAGGAACGGATGTGAAAGTAGCAACCGTTATTGGATTCCCATTTGGTTATAGCGCCACCGAAGCAAAAATTGCTGAAATTATTTTAGCGATGGTGGATGGTGCTGATGAATTAGATGTGGTTGCGAATATATCAGCCATAAAAAATGGTGATTGGACAGCTATTGCGGATGAAATAAATCATATCCTACCTATCATTCGATCCAAGGGTAAGGTGATCAAAATAATTATTGAATCGGGGGTGTTAACCGATGAAGAAATTATTGCTTGTTGTGATATTTATGGTGCAGCTGGCATTGATTATTTAAAAACTTCTACCGGCTATGCTGAAAAAGGAGCAAGTGTGGAAGCTGTTCAATTATTCAGAAAACATTTACCGGAGTCGGTTCATATAAAAGCTTCTGGTGGAATTCGTGATTATGAAACAGCGAAACAAATGATTGAAGCCGGAGCCACACGCATTGGTTGTAGTGCTGGAGTAGCCATTGTGTCGGGGGCAAAAACAGATCAGGTGAAAAGTAACTATTAATTGCTAACTTTAATTAGCAAAACAAAAACATCATCGACCTTAAATATTTTCAGCATGAGCTTACTTGAAAAAATAAAAAACTTAGCAAAACAAAATCAAGCGGACAATGTCACCACGCGAAGATATTTGCATGCGCATCCTGAATTAAGTTATCAGGAATTTGAAACAAGTAAATTTATTCAAGCGGAGTTAATAAAAATCGGGATTCCATTTACGGTGGTTGCAACTACAGGTGTTTTGGGTATCATTGAAGGAAAAAATCCAACAAAACGTGTTGTTGCATTAAGGGCAGATATGGATGCACTTCCAATTATTGAAGAAAATAAAGTGGATTATATTTCAACCAAGGAAGGCGTGATGCATGCATGCGGACATGATGTGCATACCACTATATTATTAGGTGCTGCAAAAATTTTATGGAGTTTGCGTGACGAGTTTGAAGGTACCATCAAATTATTAT
>CAINEG010000021.1 GCA_903847655.1 uncultured Bacteroidota bacterium | reverse complement strand
TTCCAAGATTCATTAAATATACGAGTGGCGATAGTGGCATTGTAAGAATCACCCGCATCTTCTAAAGTTTCATAAGCTCTTAAATACCAGTTTTTAGATTTCAATTCAAATTTGAATTGACTCATTTGTAAATTTTTCAAAGAATAACGGTCACTACCAGTATACACGGTATTTCCAGTACCTGTATACACACTGAAAGAGGCCTCTGTTCTATCATTTACTTTATAATGAATTGATCCAGTAATTTTATTATTTCTTGTAGTTGGATCAATTACATCTGCTTCATTGTATCCTGTTCTACTTACATTGCCATAATATCCTTTTTTATCCGCATAAAGAATAGGTGCATAAGGTTGCAATGCAGCAAATTTTGGTCCAGTGGCCGCTGCTAAAAAACCAGCGTAACCAGCATAAGTACTATACCCTGCTGCTGCGCCATACAAGGCATTGAAAGTAGCTGCACCTAATAAACCAGAAACTCCTGCTTTATAAGAGGCACTGAAATTTCTTAAGTCTACTGTAGTTTCATCGCCATATACGTTAATACCATCGTAGTTAGGGTCTGTACCTCTTGTTCCAGAAATTGTCTCCCCTAAAGAAGTTCCGGTGCTACGAGAATAGTTGCTTGTATTTTGAGCCAACCAATCTTGCGCTTCCATTGATTCTGCTGAAATTTTATAAGCAAAACGATCGCCTATTTTACTAGCCCATCTTACTGTATAGTCACTGTATCCAGATTTTGGACGCTCGTAACCATCAATATGGTTCATCCCTTGCTTGATTTGAAAACTCAAACCTTGATATTTGAAAGGGCTTTTACTATTGATTAAAACAGTACCATTCATACCCCCTGCACCATATAAAGCAGAAGAAGCTCCTGGCAATAATTCGATATTATCTACATCTAATTCGGTCAATCCAACAATACTACCCACAGAGAAATTCAATCCTGGGGCTTGGTTGTCCATACCATCAATTAATTGGTTCATACGTGTGTTACCACTACCGTTAAAACCTCTTGTACTAACACTTTTGAAAGTCAAACTTGCAGCTACAACGTCCACCCCTTTTAAATTACCAATGATATCATAGTAATTAGAAGCAGGTGCAGATTTGATAGTAGCATTGCTAATACGCTCAATAGTTACTGGAGATTCTAAAATTCTCTCTGCTACTCTTGAGGCAGCTACTACCACTTCAGAACCTAAGGTATAAGAAGGTTTAAGTGTAACATTTACTTTATTTGTAGCATCTACTATCACTTCTTTGGATTCAAAACCAACAGAAGAAAACACCAAGGTATAAGGTGCTTTTTGAGATACTGAAATTTTAAAATTACCTCTGTCGTCAGTGTAAGTACCTTGGTTAGATCCTTTTAAAGTAACTGAAACTGCAGGTACAGATTCTGAAGAACTTGAATTTTTAACCGTACCTGAAATGGTACTTGCATTTTGAGCTTTTGCACTCATAACCAAGATGGTAGATAAGCATAGAACAGCAAAATGTCTTAAAAATTTTTTCATAAATTATTGTTTTTAAGTTGAATTGTTGGTACAAATTAACATATTGTAAGCATTTAAGAAAAAATTATCATTTGTATCTTTAAAAATATAATTTTACAGTATGAAAATGACCCCATTTCCCCATCAAATTGGTGAGTATCATGGCAAGGTAAGAGATGTCTATTATCTTGATAATGAACTACTTATAATGATTGCAAGTGACAGAATCTCTGCTTTTGACGTAATTTTACCAGCACCCATCCCTTTTAAGGGTCAGGTGCTAAATCAGATCGCTGCCTATATGTTGAAGGCCACCAGGGATATTTGCCCCAATTGGCTGCTAGACACCCCTGCCCCTCATGTGGCCATTGGTAAAAAATGTGTGCCTTTCAAGATAGAGATGGTGGTTCGAGGCAATTTAGTGGGTCATGCTTGGAGAACTTATAGTGCTGGAGGTAGAAAATTATGTGGCGTAAGCTTACCAGAAGGCATGGCAGAAAATGATTTTTTTCCAAATCCTATTATTACCCCTTCTACTAAAGCCAGTGAAGGTCATGATGAGGATATCTCAAAAGAAGAAATAATTGCTCAAGGATTGGCTTCTGCAACTGACTGGGCAGTACTGGAAAAATATGCGTTGGCTTTATTTCAGAGAGGAAAAGAAATTGCCGCTAAGCAAGGTTTGATTTTAGTAGATACTAAATATGAATTTGGAAAGATTGGAGACACTATTTATCTAATGGACGAAATACATACCCCCGATTCCTCTCGTTATTTTTATGCCGATGGATTTGAAGAAAGACAATCCAAAAAAGAAAAGCAAAAACAATTAAGTAAAGAGTTTGTACGCGAGTGGTTGATTGCCAATAATTTCATGGGCAAGGAAGGCCAAACGGTGCCTGCCATGTCCGCCGAATGGATTGATACTATTTCTAAAAGATATATTGAGCTTTACGAACAAGTGATTGGTGAAAAATTTATGCCGCAGCAATTATCTGAAGAAGAAACTTATAAAGTTGTATGCGCTTCGCTTGAAAAGCTTAGTTAGTTATTGCTGATTTTAGATATCAATCCCTAACCTAGGCCTTAAGCGTTGCTTGCTTTTGTTAAAAATTTGCTGGCCTTTATCAATGCCTTTTCGAAGTTCAATTTGTTTTTCTAGGGGTAGATGAACTATATCGGTACAAGCCTGCGTGCAACAGCCCGCATAGGTTTCAGCGCAGCTAGGACATTGAATAAATAATAAATGACAACCATCGTTTTTGCAATTGGTATGCGTATCGCAAGGCGCTCCACACTGGTGGCATTTTGAAATAATATCTTCCGTAATTTTTTCACCTAGTCTATCATCAAATACAAAGTTCTTTCCTTTGAACTGACTCTCTAAACCTACTTCTTTAATTTGATTGGCATAATTAATAATGCCTCCTTCTAAATGAAAAACGTTTTTAAACCCATGGTGCATCATATAAGCACTTGCTTTTTCACAACGAATACC
>CAINEG010000020.1 GCA_903847655.1 uncultured Bacteroidota bacterium | reverse complement strand
TACGGCCACTGCTGCTAAAGTATATGGTATTAATGAAGCCGATGTAACTAAAGAAATGCGTTATAAAGCCAAGAGTGTAAACTTTGGAATTATTTATGGGCAGGGCGCTTTTGGTTTAGCAGAAAATTTAGCCATCTCAAGAACAGAAGCAAAAGAAATTATAGACAACTATAAAAAAGAGTTTCCCGGCATTCAAATGTATATGGACCAGCAAATTAACAATGCCAAAGAATTAGGTTTTGTTGAAACATTGATGGGAAGAAGACGCTGGTTAAGAGATATTAATAGTAGTAATTTTACCGTGCGTGGATTTGCAGAAAGAAATGCCATCAACTCACCTATTCAAGGCTCTGCTGCAGATATGATTAAACTAGCGATGATTAAAATTCATGCAGAGATGAAAAAAACCAAATGGGAGTCTAAAATGATTTTACAAGTACATGATGAATTAGTCTTTGATGCGGTTGAAAAAGAATTACCTGCACTAAAAGAACTAATATTGAAATGTATGAAAGAGGCGATGGTGCTTCCTAATGATGTGCCGGTAGAAGCCGAAGTGGGGGTTGGAAAAAACTGGTTAGAAGCGCATTAAAATATAGTTCTCTTACTTCTTTTTATAAACAGGGACTGTGCTACAAGGCTCACCATACATGATGCTTTTCACCACTGGTCTTAGCTTTTGTGTAATAGCAATATAGGCAGACTCCCCTATTGGCGTCTCGCCACAACCCTTGATCACCACCCTTTGGTCTATGTATTCACTAGTATTGATCGAGGAGATTCCTTCAATTATTTGTTGTTCTCTTGCTTTGTTTTCGTCGCCAAAATAAACTGCTTTTGCAAAAGGGTTGAGGGCGGATACAATTAACATATTGGCCCACATTGGAATAATAGCATCTGTAGAACAAATAATACCCACCACCTTATCTTGATAAATAGTCCAGTCGGTGGTAAGAAGTGCTGCACGGAATTCTTTCTCTTTTAATATTAATTCCATAAAAAGAAATGGTTTAATATCAAACAATACAAAATCGTTTGCGGGTAAGAAGCTCGCTAAGTCAATGGTTAGAATTCCACTTTCTGCAACTTTATTATTTAATAAATCGGACATTAATACAACTTAGACCTGTTGTCTACAATGGTAGCCGTTTTCTTTAAAGCGACACTTGTTCTAAATAAAACACTTCTTGTTCTTTGTAAAAGCTCGTCTTTAAAAAATGCAGGATCTTGTTCTGCTTGTTTTGCACCAAGGCTATTAACAGTAATTACAAAAACACCAGAATTGGCTGCAATAGGTTCGCTTAGTTTATTAATCAATGATTTATTGAACGCAGCTCCGGCAATTTTTGGTTCATTGCCCAAACCCGCAATCATTGAATAATTGAAATTAATGCTGTCTGCTTTTTGAATACTTGCTTTTGCATTTGCTGCGATTGCTTCTAAGCTATTGCCCTTTAAATTATTTTTAATTTTTTCTGCTTTCTTTTTGTCTCTAATAATTCCTTCTACTTGTGGTTTTGCTGCTTCTACATTTGCCAATCCTTCTTTATCTTCGCCAGTAATAGCTGCTACAAAATAACTATCGCCCACCTCAAATGGTTCAGAAATAGCATTTACGTTGTTATCGAAAATCCAACGCACTGTTGCTCTACTTGTGCCCACTCCAGGAATTTCAAAATCATTTGCTTTAATGCCCGTGGCTGGCAAAACTTGTTTGTTAATTTTTACCGCGTTGGCGTTGAATGATTTTAAGTCTTTAGCTGTAGATGCAAATTGTGCAGCAGCTGTAGACGCAGCAGTTACCGTTTCATTGCTTGGTAAAATACTTTTAGATAAATAAGCAATTTTATAGGCTGGGCCCCTTGCTCCTTGTTTTAAAACCTCCATAATATGAAAACCAAATTCTGATTTTACCACACCTTTTGCGCCCACCGGGTTTTCGAATGAAAAATCATTTACAGGAATCACCATTTGTCCCTGAGAGAACATAGGAAAAACACCACCCTTTAATTTACTTGATTCGTCGTCTGAATATTGTGCACAAAGCGCATCAAAAGAAGCACCGCCTTTAATTGCATTACTAATACTGTCTGCTAATTTTTTTGCTGAACTATCGTCTCTTAATTGTTGTCCGTTGGTTGGATTAATGGTGCCAATTAAAATATGTCTGAAGCTTGCGCTGTCTGGCCATTGCTTTAAACCAATCACCTTTGCAATGGTATAGTTTTTTCCATCCACATAAGGTCCATATATATTTCCAACACCCACATTAAAGATGGAATCTTTTTGTGGTACCATTATTGATTTCTTACTTAGAAAGCTATTGTAATAAGGGAGCTCTGTTCCTGCTTTGTTCAAGAAAGCAGCGGGGTCGTTGGTGTTTTTAAAATCTTCTTTTAAGGCGACTAAAATATCTCTAGCACTAGCACTGTCAGCGCTAGAAGGCGCAGCACTAAAACCCACATAGCCTATATTTTTGCTTGTTTCTTCTATTTGAAAAGCAGCTGCGTTTTCATTTAAATAAGCAGCGATATCATCATTCGTCACCTTTACGTCTTTATCTGAAACACTAGAATAGGGTAAGCCCACATAGGAAATACTAGATACGTTGCTTGTTTCTGCCAATTGTTTTTCCGCCAACCATTTTGGTAATTGAACGCCTTTTACGACCAATGCCTGGTATTTACTTCTTAGTCTATTTTCAATCGCAGGTTCAATATAAAATTTTTCAATTTGTTTAACCTGGTCTTTATTTTTTGATTTTTTAATTTGAGCGATAGCTTGTTTTGCGTCGTTTACTTTAAACTCACCCGTGGTCTTATCAGTAAACTCTTGTTTAAAAGGAGATTCATTCCCAAACAATACATCAGAAATTTCTTTAGTTCCTACAGTAACGCCTAATTTCTTTTCTTCTGATTTAAATAAAAGACGATCTACTTCTTGACTCCATAAATAACCAATTAGTTGTTCTCTTTTTACACCCTGTGAAGCATAGTTCTGAACCTGGGCGTCTAACTTTTCTTCAAACTCTAATTTATTGATTACTTCGCCGTTTACTTTTCCAAGGGTGGCGCCATCTGTTGACCCACCTTTTCTTCCAACACCATCTTGTAAAATAAAAGCGATTAAAGCCAAGGTAATAATACCAAAGATGATCCAAGTACCTCTTTCTCTAATGTTCTGAATAATTGACATATATAAATAATTATAGGAGAGCAAAAATAATGTTTTCTTAGTACTAAACGTAGCTAAAAGGATGAAAAACAAGGTTATTTAGGCTAAAAAGCGAATAAAAAATACACAAGGCTGCGGTGGATAAATAAAATTTTAGGGGATATCTATTGTTTTTGGGTGAATAAACCTGCATAAGAAAAGTATAAACAGGTTTTGTTTATTCAATAAAAAAGGATTGTAGCATTAATCATCAGGTTTATGCCCGTTAATTAACAGTGATTAAATTGTGTATTACCACTCAAATAATTTAAAATATTAAATAGGTATATTCTGAAAGTCTTATCTGTAAAGGGTTTTATATCGTAAATAAATAAACTTAAAATCGTGTATAAATAAGATATTAAGATATACACAGGTGTAATAGTATTAGTTTATTTATAAAAATGTATTAATACTTAATACTACAATAGAAATCCACATTAGGTATTTTAACTACTATTTTAAAATCAACTACTTTTAACAACAACAAACACAGAAAGGTATTCCACTTATTCAACCAACAAAAAACACCTCATTTAACCCCTAAAATTTCTTAAATAAATACTTTAAAATAAAATCCAAAAAAAAACTAAATTTATTACTAAATTAATAAAACAATGATAATCAGTCAATTAAATATAAATGCAAGCTATGTAAAAATAAAAACTAATCAAATTAGTAAAATAATACTAAATATTTTAGTTTATTAACAAATTATCCATATCTTCACCTAAATATTAAAGAAAACATAAAACGACTAACCATGAGTAACCCAAACGTAGAAAAATTAAAAGCATTAAAATTAACCATTGACAAAATTGACAAAGATTATGGCAAGGGAAGTGTGATGATGATGAATGAAAGAAGTCAAGAACCTCAAGAAGTTATATCAACAGGATCTATTGGATTAGATACAGCATTAGGAATCGGCGGCTTACCAAAAGGTAGAATTATTGAAATATATGGACCAGAGTCTTCTGGAAAAACAACAGTAGCAATACATGTGATTGCAGAAGCACAAAAAAAGGGGGGAATGTGTGCAATTATTGATGCAGAACATGCTTTTGATAGTGCTTATGCAAAAAAATTAGGTGTAGATGTAGATAATTTATTAGTCTCTCAGCCAGACTATGGTGAACAAGCTTTAGAAATTGCAGATCGTTTAATTTTATCTGGCGCGATAGATGTAGTGGTTATAGACTCAGTAGCAGCGCTAGTTCCAAAGAGTGAGCTGGAGGGTGAAATGGGTGATTCAAAAATGGGATTACATGCAAGATTGATGAGCCAAGCACTAAGAAAATTAACAGCCACAATTAATAAAACAAATACCATCTGTATTTTTATTAATCAATTAAGAGAAAAAATTGGGGTTGTTTTTGGTAACCCAGAAGTCACCACCGGGGGAAATGCATTAAAGTTTTATGCTTCCGTTAGATTAGACATTAGAAGAATGGCTCAAATTAAAGATGGTGACGAAGCAATAGGAAATAGAGTAAAAGTAAAAGTGGTAAAAAATAAAGTAGCACCCCCTTTTAGAGCCGCCGAATTTGAAATTATATTCGGAGAAGGAATTAGTAAAATAGGAGAAATAATTGATATGGGCGTAGAATTAGAGATAATACAAAAAAGTGGAAGCTGGTTTAGCTATGATAGCAACAAACTAGGACAGGGTCGCGATTCGGTAAAAACCATTTTACACGATAATCCAGAAATGGCAAACGAAATAGAAGCAAAAATTAGAGCCAAAATTGCCTTAAAAGCAGAAGAGGCCGCTAAATAATATTTAAAATACTAAACTGTTTTGTTTTTTAGGGTTAGTTAGTATAAACCGCATCATAATTGATGCGGTTTTTTTATATTTATAAAAAAAAGAGTGATATCTATTTTAAAACTTTTTATTAGAGCGGCGCTCTGGCTTTTTTGCGCAGAAATTAATACGAAGAATAAATATTTATTAAACACCGACGGCGCTTTATTAATCATTGCCAACCACCCCAACTCATTTTTAGACGCTATTATTATTGGTTCTAGATACAATAGAAGAATCCACTTTTTGGCCAGGGGTGATGTGTTTACAAAAAAACACCATCGCTTTTTACTTAGCCTTTTAAATATGATTCCTGTTTATAGATTAAGAGAGGGAAAAGAATTTTTACACCTTAATGGATATGCCTTTAAAGAATCGGCAAGATTATTGAAAAACAAAGAAGCTGTTTTAATTTTTATAGAAGGAACTTGTTTAAACACCAACCAGCTTCAACCTTTTAAAAAAGGAACCGCAAGAATATTAGAAACTTGTCATGCGGAAAATATCTTTCCGCAAATACACTTAGCGGGCATTGCTTATAATAACTTTAAAGGAATTGGAAAAAGAGTAAATCTTTGTCTTTCCATCTTTATTCAAAAATCAGCCATTATTAGCGCCAAAGACCGTGTTGAGTTTAATCAGCATGTTTTTAATCAGCTTTCTAATTTAATTGTTCTTAACACGCAAGGGGTAGTTATTAAAAAAACCGCCCTATATTATCTACACCTACCCCTTTATACCATCACCTATAATTTTGTTCAGAAAAAAACCAAGGGCACTGTCTTTTTTGACTCAGTTTTGTTCGGGGTTTTGTTTTTCCTCTACCCCCTTTACCTTTTATTAATAATTTTCTTTTTACATTTTTTAAGTATACCACAACCAATAATTTTTGCTACCTTGGGGCTAGTGTTTTTATTAAGAAATCAAACACTAGACACCAACTAATAGTCAAATTTTTATCATGGCAAACAATATGAGAAAGCTGGAAAAAAGAAAAAAAATAGCACTGATTGCGCACGATAATAAAAAAAAGGATTTGATTGAGTGGGCCATCTACAACAAAACCGCCCTTTCCAAACACAGCCTAGTAGCAACGGGTACCACGGGTAAATTAATTGAAGAAGCCTTAGATCAACCCGTAAAAAAATTATTAAGCGGCCCGCTAGGCGGAGATCAGCAAATTGGCGCTATGATTGCCACGGGAGATATTGATGTTATCTTTTTCTTTTTTGATCCCATGGAGGCACAGCCCCACGATAGTGACGTAAAAGCATTGCTAAGACTGGCCGTTGCCTGGAATTTACCGATGGCTTGCGATAGAACCACGGCAGATTTTTTAATGACCTCTAGATTTATGCAAGAAGTGTATGAATACAAGCTTCCAGATTATACCCATTACCTAAAAAGAAATATTTAATATCATTTAAAACTAAAAGAGTATGAAAAAGCAATCCATTTTATTTTGTACAACAATAGCCTTGTTTATTGTAGCCATGAGTAATACCAGTAATGCACAAAACGGTTTATTGGGCTTTAAAAACGCAAGTAAAGAAAATAAAATAGAAAAAGATTTTGACGCACAACTAAGTGCCAAACGAATAGGCGAAAACATTAAACTTTTATCTTCTGTTCCACATCATATAAGTTCAGTAGGCGGTAAATTTGTTGCAGAACAAATTGCAAAAACATTTAGAGAAAATGGTTGGGATACAAAAATAGAAACCTATCAAGTTTTATTTCCTACACCCATCACTAGAGTATTAGAAATGAAGGGGGCCACCAATTACAAAGCGCAATTAAAAGAATATGCTGTAAAAGAAGACGCCACTTCTAATCAAGCAGATCAACTTCCTACTTACAATTGTTGGAGTGCAGACGGAGAGGTAAACGCACCCCTGGTGTTTGTAAATTATGGTTTACCAGAGGATTATGAAACATTGGCTAAATATGGTATTGATGTTAAAGGAAAAATAGTCATTGCAAAATATGGTCGTAGTTGGAGAGGGATTAAACCAAAAGTGGCACAAGAACATGGTGCGATTGGTTGTTTAATTTATTCGGATCCAATGGACGATGGCTATACCGCAGGGGATGTTTATCCACTTGGCGCCTATAAAAATGATCAAACAGTACAAAGAGGCTCCATTATGGATATGGTGGTTTATCCTGGAGATCCTACTACCCCCAATATTGGTTCAGTGGAAGGTGTAAAAAGAGTAGACCATACTGAAGCAACTAATTTATTAAAAATACCAGTACTCCCAATAAGTTATGGTGATGCGGCGCCGCTGTTAAAAGACATGGCTGGTCCTGTAGCCCCAAAAGAGTGGGCAGGCTCGTTGCCTTTTACTTATCATATTGGTCCAAGTAAATCAAGTGTTCACTTGAAGGTTTTATTTGATTGGAAACTTCGACCAGCATTAAATGTTATTGCTACCATAAAGGGCTCGGAATATCCAGATCAGTGGGTTATTAGAGGCAACCATCACGATGGCTGGGTTAATGGTGCTTCTGATCCAATAAGCGGTATGGCTTCTGAATTAGAAGAGGCAATTGCCATTGGCGGTTTATTAAAACAAGGCTGGCGTCCAAAAAGAACCTTGGTTTATTGTGCCTGGGATGGAGAAGAACCGGGCTTATTGGGTTCCACGGAGTGGGCAGAAGACCATGCTGCTGAGTTACAATTAAAAGCAGTGGCGTATATAAATTCAGATGGCAATGGTCGTGGGTTTATGGGCGCAGAGGGTTCTCATGCTTTTGCACCAATGATCACAGAAATTAGTAAAGAGGTGATCGATCCACAAACCGGGGTTTCTGTTTTTGAAAGATCAAAAGCAAGAAGAGCCACCAGTGCATCGACTATTAAATCAAAAAAGGAAGCCCTTGAGTCAAGCGCTTATCCACTTGGCGCCCTGGGTGCTGGATCAGACTATTCTTCTTTTATTCAACACTTAGGTGTGCCTTCCTTAAATATTGGTTTTGGTGGTGAAAATAGCGGCGGCGAATACCACTCTATTTATGACTCTTATGACAACTACATTAGATTTAAAGATCCTGGTTTTGAATATGGCGTAGCCCTTGCAAAAACCTCTGGTCGTGCAGCTTTGCGCTTGGCAGAAGCAGATGTTTTACCCTTTGATTTTAGAAATTTACAGGCAACAATTAAAGGTTATGTCACAGAGTTAATTTCTAATGTGGATCAAATGAGAGAAAAAGTAAAAGTTGAAAATGAACTAATCACAAAGAAAGCCTACCTCATTGCAGCAGACCCTGCCGAGGGCTTAAAAACCCCTACCGCTGAAACAGAAGTGCCTTTTATTGACTTCTCCTTCATTTTAAATGCTTTATCCAATCTTGAAAAAGCCGCAGCACATTTAGAACAAGCAAAAGCAAGTGCAGATGTAAATAAAATAAACAATTTAAATGCAAAAATATTTGCCGCAGAGCAACAGCTTTTGAGTACAGGTCTTCCTCGTCGACCTTGGTTCAGACACACCATTTATGCGCCAGGGTTTTATACGGGTTATGGAGTTAAGACAATTCCAGGCGTGAGAGAAGCCATTGAACAAAAAAACTGGTCAGAAGCTAAAGAACAAATAAATCAAGTGGCTAATGCCATTGAAAAACTTTCTATTTATTTAGATGCACTTTAGCATGTAAATTTGTACATGCCTTTTCAACTAGAATCTACCTATACCCCGTCGGGCGATCAACCATCGGCCATCCAACAGCTCACCGACGGGGTTTTAGAGGGAGATCGTTTCCAAACTTTATTAGGGGTTACAGGAAGTGGTAAAACTTTTACCATTGCCAATCTCATACAAAATATTCAGCGACCTACCTTAGTGCTCACGCACAACAAAACATTGGTAGCACAATTGTATGGAGAGTTCAAACAATTTTTTCCCAACAATGCGGTGGGCTATTTTGTTTCCTATTACGATTACTATCAACCCGAAGCTTATTTACCTACCTCTGGTGTCTACATCGAAAAAGACTTAAGCATCAACGAAGAGTTGGATAAACTAAGACTACAAGCCACCGCACAATTGTTAAGTGGTCGCAGAGATATCATTATTGTTGCCAGCGTAAGTTGTATTTATGGAATGGGAAACCCTACTGAATATGAAAAAGGAATTATAAGAATTCATAAAGGTATGGTGGTTTCCAGACAAGCCTTTTTACATGCCTTGGTGAACAGTTTGTACCATAGAACCGTTACAGAATTTGATAGAGGCTCCTTTAGGGTCAATGGAGATACGGTGGACATTCGATTGCCTTATGTGGATTATGGTTACCGCATTACATTTTTTGGCGATGAAATAGAATCTATAGAAAGTTTAGAAATTGAAAGCGGCAAAAGAATAGAGGAAATGGAAAACGCAGCCATCTTCCCTGCTAATTTATATTTAGCGCCCAAAGAACTGGTGCAAGAAATCATTGCTGAAATACAGGATGAAATGCGAGCACAAGTGGAGTACTTTAAAAATACGGGCAAACAAATAGAAGCACAAAGACTAAAAGAAAGAGTTGAATACGATATAGAAATGATACGAGAATTAGGTTATTGCACAGGAATTGAAAACTATTCGCGTTTTTTTGACAGAAGAATACCCGGCACTCGACCCTTTTGTTTATTAGATTATTTTCCCAAAGATTTTTTATGTGTGGTAGACGAAAGTCATGTCACGATTCCACAAATATCAGGCATGTATGGTGGCGATAGAAGTAGAAAAATGAATTTGGTGGAATATGGTTTTAGGTTACCCAGCGCGATGGATAATCGACCATTAAATTTTAATGAATTTGAAAATATCGTTGGTCAATCCATTTTTGTAAGCGCCACGCCCGGAGAATATGAATTAGAAAAAACAGGTGGCTTAATTGTAGAACAAGTAGTAAGACCAACTGGATTGCTAGACCCCCCCATTGAAGTTAGGCCGACTAAAAATCAAATTGATGATTTATTGGAAGAGATTGCGATGCAAGTAGAAAAAGGAGACCGTGTACTAGTGACCACCCTTACAAAAAAAATGGCCGAAGAAATGGATCGATATTTAAGCCGAATTCAAATAAAATCAAAATACATTCATAGTGATATAGATGCACTCGAAAGAGTAGAAATATTAAGAGAATTAAGATTGGGCATTATTGATGTATTGGTGGGTGTCAACTTATTAAGAGAAGGATTGGATTTACCCGAAGTTTCCTTAGTAGTGGTCTTGGATGCGGATAAAGAGGGATTTTTAAGAAATGAAAAATCTTTAACCCAAACCTCAGGCAGGGCAGCAAGAAATGTAAATGGAAGAGTTATTTTTTATGCCGACAAGACCACTCAAAGTATGCAACGTACCATTGATGAGACCAATAGAAGAAGAGACAAGCAAATTAAATACAACGAGGAGCACCATATTACCCCCACCACCATTGTAAAAAGCATTCAACAAGTGATGGCGCAGTCTGCGGTATTGGATATCAAAGGCTATACGCTCAATAATATTAATATTAAAACTACAGACAACATGTTGATGGTGGCGGAAAGCGAAAATACCTATACCACCATCCCACAAATAGAGAAAGCCATTACGCAAACTAAAAAACAAATGGATAAATTTGCCAAGGCTTTAGACTTTATGGAAGCCGCCAAACTAAGAGATGAAATGTTTAGATTAGAAACGCAGCTTGAAAAAATGAAAAATTCCTAAAACAGCTAATTAATTATATACCAATAATGTCAACCATCATCGAATCTATTTATACAGGCCTAGTTCAAACTACATGGTTAGAAGCAATTGCGGTAATTTCTGGTATTGTTTCCGTATGGTACAGTAGAAAAGAAAATATATTGGTTTATCCTACTGGGCTATTAAACACGACGATCTACATTTATCTCAGTGCCAAGGGGCACTTATTGGGAGAAGCCAGTGTAAACATTTATTATACCATCATGAGTTTGTATGGTTGGTATTTGTGGACAAGATTAGATCCGAACAAACAAACACCTGTTTTAAAAATAACTAAAAGCACCTTAAAAGACTGGCGCAATCAATTACTTTTTTTTATAAGTTTTTATTTGATCATCTATTTTTCTTTGGTTTTATTAAAAAAAGATTTTGCACCCGAAGCTATTCCATGGGCGGATGCATTGGCGAGCGCGGCTGCTTATACGGGCATGTGGTTGATGGCCAAGAAAAAATTAGAGAGTTGGATTTGGTGGATAGTAACCAATATTGCTTCTATTCCTTTGTATTTTATAAAAGGCTATGCATTTACAAGTGTTCAATTTATTATTTTATTAATTTTAGCTATTGCAGGATGGAAATCTTGGAGCGATAAAATTAAACAAGGGCAAGATGCTTAAATTAAAAAAAATAGTAGTGCTAGGTCCAGAATCTACTGGAAAATCAACCCTCTGCGAAGCATTGGCTAAACATTATGGCGCTGTTGACTGCAAAGAATATGCCAGGGAATATTTACATGAAAATGGTTCAAAATACAATTTTGAAAACTTATTAACCATTGCCCAGGGACAATTAAGATTAGAAGACCAAGCCATTGAAAAAGCGGCGCAGCAATTGAAAGAAAACGGAAAAAATAAATTATTTATTGACACTGATATGTATGTAATGAAGGTTTGGGCTGAATATGTTTTTAATAATTGTCATCCCTATATATTGGAACAAATCAACCAAAGACAATATGATTTTTATTTACTTTGTAATATAGACCTGCCTTGGGCCCCAGATGAAATGCGTGAATACCCTGATGAAAAACCAAGACAAGAATTGTTTTCAATTTATAAAGATATTTTAATCAATCAGCACACACCTTGGGGAATTGTAAACGGTAAAGCTGAAGAAAGAACAGAAAACGCCATCCAATTGATTGATCAGTTTTTTGAATAAAGTCTCTGCTGTTATTTTTTTAATAAGGCAATTACATCTTCATCTGTTTCAATATTATTCATTTCTCTTAGAATTTGTGGATAACGCCATGCCACCCTTTTAGTCATTGGGTTGGCAGTGAACTTTTTTGGATTAGGAAGTCCAGCAACAATCATGGCTGCTTCTTGCCTAGTTAACCTTTTAGCAGACTTATGAAAATAATGTTGTGCTGCAGCTTCTACACCAAAACATCCTGGACCAGTTTCAATCACGTTCAAATAGACTTCTAAAATTCTTTGCTTACCCCAAATCCATTCAATTAAAAAAGTAAAATAGACTTCGGGAAGCTTTCTAATGTATTTGTCATAACGACCACCCTGCCATAAAAAAACATTTTTTGCTGTTTGTTGGGTAATGGTACTAGCCCCACCACCCAAGGGGATCTTAGATCTTTTATTTTTCTTTTTAGGATGTAAACTTTTTTCAATAGCATCCCAATCAAAACCCATATGGTCTGTAAAAGTTTGGTCCTCACTAGCAATAGCGGCTAATTTTATATTGTAGGATATATCTTTCCATGCAACATAATCTCTTTTTAAACCCAATCCAAAGACATTGGTTATTTGAGTAATGGTAATGGGTGGCTCGAGCAACTTGGTGATCAAAACATAGATCATGGAACTAAAAAATAAATATAAAACGACAAGTCGTATTTTTTTTAGCACAAACAAAAATTTATAAAGTTTCTACAGAAAATCTTTTTCCAATAGGTCTGTAATTAGGATGTGTTCTGTGTAATAGAACCCCAGCCGTCCAGGCCAAAATACCACCCACTAGCCTTGGAATATTGTCATTGGCAAAGAGAGGATCTTTATTAGAAAAGGAATTAATAGCATTTAAGCTCAAATAACCAATACCACCAGTCATTAGAAAAGCGCCATTCGTAAATACGCTATTGTAATGACCTCTCTCAATGGGAAAAGCAATGATTTCGTTAATCTTTACGGCTAGTTTTCCCAGTTTTAAAGTATCCTGTCCATAAGTTCCATACATAGAGACAGTTGATTGCAATGCAAATTGATTGATTTGAACAGAATCATTTCTTATCCAATCGATATAACCAGTTAACCACTGTTGGTTGCTAAATTGAAAACTCAGGTAATCCCCAACGGTATAGGAGTGTACCACGACACCCTTGTCTTTTAACAATAAAAGCTGACCTCCTTTACTATCCCCTTGCGCCATACTTGAAGCTGCAAAGCAAATCAATAATAAAAAAGTATAGTGTAATTTTTTATTCACTTAAGCAATTTACGATTTAAACTTTATATAATTGGTGCTCATTTTTCTAGTTGCCTAGCCAGTTTAACTCCTTAATGATAATTCAGGGCACCATAAAATAGCGCCGCACTAAAAAACAATATGATAATTCCGGATATACGATTGATGACCACCATATTGCTTAGTGTTAGGCGAGACCGAACCTTGCCTGCTAGCATCACCTTGACCAAATCGGAAATTAAGACAAATAATAAGCAAGTACCAAAAACAATTAGCTTATAATGAAGAGGATCGTTGGTTTCATTGGCGCTAGCGCTGATGGCAGCGGTCCAGGCAAACCAAAATAAAAATACATTTGGATTCAAGGTATTCATAAAAAAACCGGAGATAAAAACGCCAAGCAGGTCTCTTTTTCTCATGTTTTTATCTTTGTCTTCCTGACCTGGTTCAAAACTTATTTTTTTGAAAAAAATTGTATACAAGCCCATCAACAATAAAAAGCCAGCGCCCACCATCGCAATCAAGGCTTTAAGGTTTAGGGCCATCGTAAAGAAACCAGTAAATAAATTGCAAATCGTTAAAAGTCCAATATCACTCGCAGAGACGCCTGCTACAAAAACATAACCTGCTTTTCGCCCATTGGTTAAGCTTTGTTTTAAAATAGCAAAAATAACAGGGCCTATAGAGATGCTTAATAAAAACCCAAGCAACAAGCCTTTAAGTAATGGAGCAATCATCTTAATGCTTTGAAATAAATAATTTCCAATCTTCCAACATCGACCCTTTCAATACCCTTGGAAATTTATGTTGACCCCCAATTTTCCCCTTACTTTGAAGAAAAGTCATAAATGCTTCTTCTTTTAAAACGGTAATTTTTATTTCTTTTAATGCAGATTTTCTTTCTATGGCGTAATCATCATTCAATTCAATTAGTTTCTCATCAATTTTATCAGCCAATATTTTTTCATCAATGCTTTGATCGCAGGCCACATACCAATGATGTGCAAAAAAAGTTCCTGACGGTTCACCTGTAACACAATATTCAGGAATAGATAAATTTAATTCTTCACTTACCAACTGTATGGCTTTGTTCATATTATCTACACTCAAATGTTCTCCTACTAAACTTAAAAAATGTTTAGTACGTCCGGTAATAATTATTTCTGCATTGGCTTTGTCTATAAACTTAATCGTATCGCCAATTAAATAACGCCAAGCACCAGCGGGCGTACTAATCAATACAGCATAGTCTTTGCTCTCTTCCACTTCATGAATTAAAAGCGCTTCAGGATTTTCAATCATATCACCATTTGCATCAAAGTTGATATCATCAAAAGGTACAAATTCAAAAAAAATATGTTGACTAAAAGAAAGCTTCATTCCTTTCGCACCTTGCTTGTCTTGCCAAGCTAAAAATCCTTCACTAGCTAAATAAGTTTCTACATAGGTGATGGGCTTACCTAATAATTTTTCAAATCCATGTTTATATGGCTCAAAACTCACCCCACCATGCACAAAAAAAGCAAGATTAGGCCAGATCTCATGAATGTTATTTAATTGGTATTTCTCTATGACCATTTCTATACACATTTGAATCCAAGCAGGCACGCCTACAATAAATCCAATATCCCAGTCGGGCGCTTTTTCTACAATTTCAATTAATTTTTTATTCCAGTCTCTTTCTTTAGCAATTTTTTTTCCTGGTTTATAAAAAGGCTGAAACCAAAAAGGGGCTTTCTTGGCTGTAATCCCACTTAAGTCACCGGCATAATAGCCGGGGCCTTTTTGTAAATCGGTACTTCCGCCAAGGGTCAACCAACCTTTTCCAATAGAAGCCAGTGGCACTTCCTGATAATTAAACAAGCTAATCAATTGTTTAATCATGATAATCTTATTGCCTCTTAATAAGTCATTGGTCACTGGAATGTATTTACTTGCAGCTTCGCTGGTACCACTACTCAGGGCAAAATATTTTATTTTACCAGGCCAGCAGATATCTGATTTACCCTCTAAGGTCAAATGCCACCAGTCTTTATAAATTTTATTGTAATTATAGGTGGGCACATTTTTTTGAAAGGCCTTGGCTGGATGTTTGCTAAGCAAGAGGTCATTAAAATGAAAAGCTTGTCCGAAGGAAGTATACCTAGCGCGACGTAATAATTTCTTAAGCACACGCAATTGAGCTCTTTTAGGACTTCTTGGGGGAATGCCTAGTGCTTTATTGATGTTTTTTGGCAAGTTAATCTCAAAAAGGGGCATCTACAGAATCGGGTTTAATTTTAAAGATTATGTACAAAAATAGGAATGTTATTCGATCAAACGAACCTACTTTTGCCTTATGATTAAAAATACATTATTAACCGCGGTAGAAGCGGGTGGTCAAGTGTTGAAACAGTTTTTTAACGGTTCTTTTACAATTGCTAGCAAGGGTTCTCTGAACGACCTAGTGACAGAGGCGGACCACGCTTCAGAAAAGGCAATTTTCAAAGTAATTCAAGAGGCTTTTCCTAGTCATTTTATTTTAAGTGAAGAAACAGGAGAAATCAAACAAGACTCCAACATAAAATGGATCATTGATCCAATAGATGGTACCATTAATTTTGCCAATGGTATTCCCATTTGTTGTGTAAGTATTGGCGTAGAGGAAAATGGTAAAATGATTTTAGGAGCAGTCTACAATCCAATGATGAATGAAATGTTTATTGCAGAACGCGGAAAGGGTGCCACCTTAAATGGCAATACCATTAAAGTAAGTGCAAAAGAAAATTTATTGAGCAGTTGTTTGGTGACCGGATTTCCTTATCAATATTTAGATTCAGAAAATGGACCCTTACAAATTTTTGAAAAATTAATTCGCAAGGCCATACCTGTTCGAAGGTTAGGAAGTGCAGCCATAGATTTGTGTTGGACTGCGGCCGGAAGGTTTGATGGATTTTATGAACATAAATTACAAGCCTGGGATAGCGCTGCAGGATTTTTGATGGTAGAAGAAGCAGGAGGAAAAGTAACCGACTTAAGTGGTAATCCCTACAGCCCATACCAGCCGGGCATTATAGCGACTAACGGAAAAATTCATGATCAATTATTAAACGTCATTAAAGGCG